>JBBQJK010000397.1:0-2463 GCA_038325835.1 Gammaproteobacteria bacterium | reverse complement strand
TAACCCCGCAGCACCATCGCCATGGCGTTCCAGCGGTTGATGTTCTCGATCCGGCGCTCGAGGTCGATATCACCCGGGTAGGCCGGTTGTTGTTCCAGGGGAATGGTGTTGCGGTAGGGGGTGTTGAGCGTCGCGTCCTCAACGATCACATGGGCATCCGTGAGGTAGTCCCGCACGGCGCGGAACAGGGCCTTCGCCCGCTCGGGACCTTCGGTCCGCAGGACGGAGTCGATGGACTCGACCCACTCCCTGAGTTCGTCGTCGCTCCGTTCGAGATCTGATCGTCGGACCGCCATGCCGGCTCGCTCCCTCCCGGCAGCCGGCCACCGAGCCGTCCGCCAAACGGTCAGAGGATAACCCGTTTCCCGGAAACTTAAGGTGCGGCCATCACTGTTTATGGCCGGCGCAGTAAGGTTGGTTCGTGACCACCAGCAGGAGTGTCCGCCCGATGAAGGATCACCCAGAGGCGCCGGATTTGGCGGAGAGCGGCTTCGATCGACGCGCGGCGTTGCAGATGATGTTTGCCCTGGGCGGGCTGGCTGCAGCACTGCCTGGCGAGGCGGAAACCGCAGGCGGACCCACCCGGCTGTGGACGGAAATCGATGCCGTCCTGATGAAGACGGCAGAGATCTGGAACAGCCAGCATTTCTTCAGGCTCAAGGACGTGTGGGATGCAGACGATCCCGAGCCGTGGTACGTGCCGGAAGAGATCGAGACGCCCTTCAGGAGCTGGCCCGAAATTGAAAAGTACTGGGGCCCCAGCCGGCGGGTGCTGCGGGCGTTCCGCTGGCAGTTCTCGAATCTCCGCGTCAAGGCTCTGGCACCGGATCTCACGCTCGCCTTGTTCGATCACTTCTACGAAATCGATCTGGCCATCGGCCCACCCACCCCGCCCACGGCCGGGTTTGATCGCTGCCTCACTATTTTTCGCCGGAAGCCCGACGGCTGGAAACACCTCCTCTATGCCCAGTGTCCCCTCGGGCCCGACACCTACATAAAGGCCCTCCGGCAGAAGATCGTGCAGCCCGATTTCAAGGCCTTCAGTGCCCAGACCGAGGCGCAGTACCAGGAACGGCACGGTGGGGATCCCGCCGGCAAGCCACGGCCGTGACCCGCACTGAAGAACCATCTGCCCGCGGCGTGGCCCGCCGCGAGCTGGTCCGTTTTCTGCTCCAGTCACCGCTGGTGGCAGCTACGGGCCTGGTGGCACCGGGCCTGCTGCTGCCTCGCCTCGTCCAGGCCCGCCCGGAGTTTGCGGTTCCCGAGACCCTGGAGCAGGTCCTGGACGTTTTCCAGATGCAGCGCGCTGCCCAGAAGGCACTGGACCTGGAGACCTGGCATTTCATCGTCAATGGCGCGGACGACCAGCAGACTGTGGAGGCCAATCGGGCGGCTTTCGATGCCTGGCAGATGCGGGTGCGCCGTCTTGTGGATGTCAGCCGCATCGACACGAACCTGAGACTATTCGGCCAGGCGTTATCCTCGCCGTTGGTGCTGGCGCCAGTTGGCGCCCAGCAGACGATCAACCCGGAGGGTGAGCTCGCCACCATGCGGGCAGCGTCGGAACGGGGCCATCTGCTGATTGCCTCGACCGTGACCAGCAGCAGCATCGGCGCGATCCGGGCTGCCGGTACCTCGCCCCTGTGGTTCCAGCTCTACGCGTCGCCGGATCAGGGCCTGATGCGGCACCTGCTGGCGGCCGCCGAGGCGGCAGGTTGCCTGGCCGTGGCCCTGACGGTCGATTCCCCGACCCGGGGCAATCGGGAAGGGGAGCGCTGGTTTGCCCGCAGCGCCACCCGTAAAGGCCCCACGGCGCTCGGCAACTTCGCTGGCTACCAAGGGCCAGCCCGCATCGGCGACCCTGCGCTCACCTGGGCAATTGTGGACTGGCTCCGGGCGAACACGCGCCTGCCGCTCCTGCTCAAGGGCATCGTGACCCGGGAGGATGCGGAACTCGCGGTGCGCGCCGGGGTGGACGGGATCATCGTCTCCAACCATGGCGGGCGTCAGGAAGAGAGCGGGCGCGGCACCCTGGAGTGCCTGCCTGAAGTGGTCGCCGTCACCGCCGGGCGGATACCGGTGCTGATGGACGGGGGCATCCGGCGCGGGACAGACATCTTCAAGGCACTGGCTCTGGGCGCGAGTGCCGTGTGTGTGGGCCGGCCCTACCTGTATGGGCTCGGTGCCTACGGCGAGAAGGGGGTGGCCAAGGTCCTGGCCATACTCGACAGCGAACTGCAGCGCGCGATGCAGTTTGCCGGCACGACCAGCCTCGCCGGGATTACACCCGCCTACTTGCAGCGCCGCCCGGAATGAGGATGGTGTCCCGGGCTTCCCGGTCCGGGAGCGCGGCGGGGTAGTCCCGGTTGAAGTGCAGGCCGCGGCTCTCCTGCCGCGACTGGGCGCTGAGGATGGTCAGCTCCGCCACCAGGGCGAGATTGCGCAGCTCGATGAGGTCGTTGG
>JBBQJK010000396.1:0-2473 GCA_038325835.1 Gammaproteobacteria bacterium | reverse complement strand
TGGAATACCAAGCTTGTTGGCCTCATGCACCGCAATCTTTTCGTGACCGACATCAATCACGAAGATAGCGTCTGGCAAAGCAGCCATGGATTTCACGCCACCAAGGCTGCGCTCCAGCTTCTCGCGCTCCCGGCGTCGATCCAGAACTTCCTTCTTGGTCAGTTTGCTGAAACGGCCGTCCTGCTCCATCGCGTCAAGGTCTTCAAGCCGCTTGATCGACTGCTTCACTGTCTTGAAGTTGGTCAGTGTGCCGCCGAGCCAGCGGTGGGTAACGTGGGGCATGCCACAGCGGGCGGCCTGGGCCTTCACCGAGTCCTGCGCGGACCGCTTCGTACCTACAAACAGGATACGGCCACCATCTGCCGCCAGTGAACGGATAAATGCGGTCGCCTTGCGGAACAACGGAACCGTGTGCTCCAGGTTGATGATGTGGATGTTGTTCCGGGCACCAAAGATGAAGGGACTCATCTTGGGGTTCCAGTACCGGGTCTGGTGGCCAAAATGCACACCGGCCTCCAGCATCTGGCGCATGGTTACGTCAGTCATGGGATCTCCTTTGAGGATCGAGCCTCGAATCGGGTTAGGGCCGCCGCGGTCCCCATCCGGCAACCGACCCCCGAAACGGGAGAAGGCACCCAGCCAGATGTGACGGAACGCGTGTGGATTTCGTTGCCTCTAGGGCGCGCGCTTTATACCATACGAGGTTAAGGGTCACAACGGAGACCCGCCCCGGGGCCCGCCGGAGTGCAGCCCACGGGCCGGAATCAGGTTACGGATGAGCATTACGATCAAGACCCCGGCCGAGCAGGACGCTATGCGGGAAGCCGGGCGTCTCACCGCCGCTGTGCTGGACATGATAGGCCCGTACGTCCAGCCGGGCGTGACCACCGACGAGTTGAACCGGATTTGCCACGACTACATCGTGGACGTCCAGCAGGGCATCCCCGCCCCCCTGAACTACCGGGGATTCCCGAAGTCCATCTGCACGTCGGTGAATCACGTTGTGTGCCATGGCATTCCGAGCGCCAAGACACTCCGGCTGGGAGACCTGATCAACGTGGACATCACTGTCATCAAGGACGGCTTCCACGGCGACAGCAGCCGTATGTTCTCAGTGGGCAAGGCCACGATTCAGGGCGAGCGCGTGGTCCGCGTGAGCCGTGAGGCGCTCTGGCTGGGTATCGCCCAGGCACGCCCTGGAAATCGCCTCGGTGATATCGGCCACGCAATTCAGCAGTACGTGGAGGCTCAGGGCTTCAGCGTCGTTCGGGAGTACTGCGGTCACGGGATCGGCAGAACCTTTCACGAGGATCCGCAGGTGCTCCACTACGGGGAGCCCGGTACGGGTCTGGAATTGCGGGAAGGCCTCACGTTCACCATCGAACCGATGGTGAACGTAGGCAAGCGCCACGTCCGCCTATTGCCTGATGGCTGGACCGTGGTGACCCGCGATCACTCGCTGTCAGCCCAGTGGGAACACACTATTCTGATAACCAGGGACGGCTGCGAGGTACTGACCCTCGGCGCTGACGAACGACGATGAGTGCCGTAATCAGTCCGGCACTGACCCTGTCGGATGAGGCCAGGGAATTGGCCGCAAGCGTGCTCCAGCAGGACGGTACAACCTTCGATTGGTCAGCCGTGCGCCGCCTTCTGCAGGCAGCGGGTGACGCACTACCGGTACTGAAGTCCGGGCTGAGTGCGGGCAACGCGGCGCTCAAGCAGCGCTTTCTGGCTGGCGAGTCTGCGGCCCGGCTGGTCGCTGACCGGGCGGCACTGATGGATCTTGCGGTGTGTGAGGCTTGGCGGCGCGCGGCAGGGACAGAGCATGCCGAGTGCTCAGTGGTAGCGGTTGGCGGCTACGGCCGTGGAGAACTGCACCCCTACTCTGACGTGGATCTTCTTGTGCTTACGCCAAACCGACCGACGCCGCTGCCCCCCGACAGCCTCTCTGATTTCCTGACTCTGCTCTGGGATGCCGGGATCGAGATCCGCCACAGTGTCCGCAGCGCCGTCGAATGTGGCCAGGACGCCGGCGAGGATCTGACCGTGGTTACTACCCTGATGGAAGCGCGACTCCTTCTGGGTCCGGAGGAACTCCTGTGGGAGATGCAGGCTGCGATCGCCCCGGGAAAGATCTGGCCGTCGCGGCTATTTTTTGCAGGCAAGATCCGCGAGCAGCAGGGCCGGCACCACCGTTACGACGACTCAGCCTACAACCTGGAGCCTGACGTGAAAGGCAGTCCGGGCGGGCTGCGGGACATCCAGACAATCAGTTGGGTCGCACTTCGGGAGTACGGCCGGGGCGACCTGGAGTACCTGGTCAGCCGCGGCTTCCTGAGCCCGCCCGAACTGCGCCTGCTCCTGCAGGGTCGGGAATTCCTGTGGCGGATTCGTTTTGCCCTGCACCTCCTCACCGGACGCCATGAGGATCGCCTGCTGTTCGACCACCAGAGCCGGATTGCCCAGCTAT
>JBBQJK010000395.1:0-2481 GCA_038325835.1 Gammaproteobacteria bacterium | reverse complement strand
CGAGCCGCTGCTCCAGGAAATTCAGGTGCCCATGAGCCGGGAGGACATCGCCGATTTCCTGGGGCTGAAGAAAGAGACCGTGAGCCGTAGCTTCCGGGATCTGGAGGAGCGGGGCCTGATCCGTCGCCTGGATACCCACCGCATCCGGGTTGACGACCTGGACGGTCTGCGCCAGCTGGCCGGCAGCTGGGACTTCGCGTCTCCCCGCCGGCTGAGCGCGGACCAGCGCCGTACCTGACCCTACCGGCTGACCCAGCGGGCTGACCCGGCCGGTTTTCCCCCGCCGTCTTGTCACTTATACTGACGGGCTTAAGTCTCCCTTAAAGCACGAATCGAGCACACCTTGAGCACCAACGACGAATCCAGCCAGGATCAGAATTTCTTCAACCTCTTCATGGTCGTCATCGGTGCCCTGATCTTGGTCACCGTGGTCCTGATCTTCATTGCCCGCGCGATTGCCGCCGACACCCAGCTGGCCTGGGTGAAAGAAGACCCGGCCTACGCCCTGGCCATCGACGAGCGCATCAAGCCCGCCGGCTTCGTGGCGCTGCCTGGAGACGAACCGGCGGGTGGCGCCCTCCCGGTCGTCGCCGCCGACGCTGCCGCTCTGGTCGTTGCCAAACTCTCCGGCGAACAGGTGTACAACACGGCGTGCTTCGCCTGCCACGGCGCCGGTGTGGGCGGCGCCCCGAAGTTCGGCGATGCGGCAGCCTGGGCCCCGCGTCGCGGCCAGGGCACCGCAACGATGAACAAGCACGCGCTTGAGGGCTTTCAGGGCAAGGCCGGCTACATGCCCCCCAAGGGCGGCCGGGTGGACTTGTCTGACGAAGAGATCATTGCGGCAGTGGTGTTCATTGCGGGTTCCTGATCCGGAGCCATTGCCCGGCCGGCGCACTGCATCGCGCTGTCGGGTGACGTCTGTGTACCCCGCGTGAAATCCTTGTGAAATAAGCATTTTTTTTCCGCGGAATCAGTGTCGCTTCCGGTACCGTGAAGCACACGCTTGATCCCCCCAACGCCTGCCCCCCCCCAGTCCCGCCGCCGCAGAAAGAGCGTCATTCAGACGCCCCAGCAACGCGGCAGAATGGAGACATGTTCCAGAACGGCTTGCGCTTCGGTAGGTTCCTGCCGTTACTGCTGCCTGTTCTACTACTGCTTGGTCTGGGCTTGCAGCCCGCAGGGGCCAGCACCTGGAATTTTGCGTCCGGCGGGACCTCTGCCGTAACCAGCGGCTCGTCCTACGGCAATCGAGTCACCTTCTCCTAGGGCCTGGAAAGCCTGGGGGCGACTGCCTGGTCCAACACCGGGAATGCCCCCCAGTACTTGTTTGAAACGGCCGCACTCGGCCGTTTCTCCACGGGCCTTGGCGTCTGCAACCGGGACGAGGGGTCTGTCACCGCCTGCATCAGCGGCTCCCTCCTCCACCAGGTCGACAATTTGAGCCAGCAGGACCTCGTGCTCTTTCTCTTTGACTCACCCGAGGCGATGCAGTCACTCACTATCGATCCTTTTGGCGTCTGGGACCGGGATGTCAGCTTCTGGGTCGGCACGGTGTCACCCACCGTTAGCCTCAGCGGGTCGACCTTTGGCACTCTCGCCGCTCTCGGCTTCGGCCCTCAGGTGAACTCGTTCAACAGCGCCGGCGAGGCCACGCTCACCATCGGACTCGGCGGCCTGGTGGGCAATGCGCTGCTGGTGGGCGCCCTGCATCCGGCGGGCGGCTGGCCCGCAGCACGTGCGTCCCGTCTAGCGAACCGTGGAGCCCGTCCCCAAAACCCGCTCGGCCCGCAGACCGATCGCCTCTGCCACCTCACTCGTCCCGATTGCGTCCGTGCCAGCCAGATCCGCCAGCGTGCGCGCCACGCGCCGCACCCCATCCTGGGCCCGGGCCGACAGCGCGAACCGGCTGCTGGCCGCTTCGAGCAAGGCCTCCCCTGACGGGTCGAAGCCGCAATGGGTGCGCAAGCCCTGCGCCGAGAGACGCCCGTTCTGACAGCCGCTGCGCCGGCTCTGGCGGGCGACCGCGCTGGCCACGCGAGCCCGAACGGTTGCCGAGCCTTCCGTCTCTCCGGCGCGCAACGCGCTCCGATTGACGCTGACGATCAGATCCACGCGATCGAGCAAGGGCCCCGACACTTTCATCTGATACCGCCGCACCTGGTCCGGCGTGCACCGACACTCCTGCTCCCGGTCGCCCGCGTAGCCGCAGGGACAGGGGTTCATTGCCGCCACCAGCTGGAACTCGGCGGGGTACTCGACGGTGCGGAGCGCGCGGGCAATCGTGATCTGGCCGGTGCCGAGGGGCTCCCGTAATGCTTCCAGCACGGGCCGGGAGAACTCGGGCAGCTCATCCAGGAACAGCACTCCCCGATGGGCCAGCGAGATCTCCCCGGGGCGTGGATTGCCCCCGCCACCGACCAGGGCCGCCGCCGACGCCGTGTGGTGCGGGGCGCGGAACGGCCGGCGCCGAAACTCCAGGAT
>JBBQJK010000394.1:0-2517 GCA_038325835.1 Gammaproteobacteria bacterium | reverse complement strand
GCCACGCGGCGCATGCTGGGCTTCGACTCCGTGCAGGAACCGGTCACTGCCGTGCAGATTTCCAGGGGCAAGGGCGAGGCTGGCCTCGTCTTTGAGCTGGCCCTGCTCACCCAGGACCTGGGGCGTATGGCCGCAGACCTGCTGCTCTTTTACACCCAGGAGTTCCGTTTCATTGCCCTGCCCGACGCCATGACGACGGGCTCCTCGATCATGCCCCAGAAGCGCAACCCGGACGTACTCGAGCTGGTGCGGGGTGCCGTGCCGACACTCCAGGCGGCGCTTCTGGAAATCCTCGGCCTGCCGGCCAAACTGGGTTCCGGTTATCAGCGGGATCTCCAGCGGATGAAGGCCCCGCTGTTCCGCGCCATCGACCTCGCCGGGGATTCGGCCCAGGTGATGGCGCACCTGATTCGCGGCCTGAAGTTTCTGCCCGAGAACATTCGCCTGGATGATTCAATCCACGCCGCTGAGCGGGCGAACGCCCTGGTGCTGAAGGAAGGCTTAAGCTTCCGGGAGGCGTATCAGCGGGTGGGAGCGGAGCTTAAACGCGGTTCGTGACGGGCGTGCGCTATGCCGCAGCCTCAGCGGTCATATCCCATCCGGGAAACACAAGAACGGCAGGGTGACACTTCAGGGCGCGTGCGAGGACTTTGGCTCGCTCGACGCCGAGACGCACCCGCTCGTTCTCGATGGCGGAAATTGTGGACTGGGGAATACCCGTGAGCCGCGCCAGCTCATTCTGGCTTAACTCCTGTAGCTCACGCAGGACGCGCACGGACTCGCCGGGGGAAACCTCGATACGTTTGCGGGCCGGCTTGTATGTGGCCATGCTCATTTTCTCCTGTAGTCGTGCGGTGAAACTCGAAGCACCTTAACCACGACCGTGTCGGCGTCAATGCGATAAATCACGCGATACTGATATGCACTGTTAGAGTATGAAACCAACCTCCAAATAGGTGCCATTGACCACATTTCCTGCACTGCGGTACAGGTCGACTGGCGCATGGCCCACCCCTTTGCTCCCCAATTGCCGGCGGGAGTCTGGCATCCAATCATGGGGCTTCAGGGCGCGAGCGCACCCAGGCCATAGGCACGTCAGCTTCGTAACCACCCCCAACGCTGTGGATACGGTCGACCAGGCGGCCTTCTGCCACAAAACCCAGCTTGCGATACAGATCGATTGCCCGGCGATTGCTCTCCCGGGCGATGAGTTCAACGCGCCTGATTTCGGGGCGCTGGTGGGCGACGATAGCGAGGCACCCTTCTAGGAGCTGCCGACCGATGCCCCGGCCTTGCGCGGCGGGGTGAACGGCGATGGTGAGGTCACTGAGTACTTGGGAGAAGGCGCGAGGCTCAGGAACGTGGGCGTGGATCTCGCCAAGCAGCGTTCCTTCTTCAGAGTCCCTCGCGACGAGTATCACGCCAGCCGCCAGCGACCGGGCCAGATCAGTCGGCTCTTCCAGCCTCGTGGTCTGCACGGTGCCCAAGTCGCCAACTCCAGGTTCTCCGGACCGTATAATCTCCTCATGCACAGACTGGCGCCTCTGCTTTTTCTCCTCCTCTCCGCCTGCGGCCTCAAGGGTCCGCTCTACGAGCAACCCCCGGCGGGGGCTCCGGCAGCCACCACCGCACCCGCGACCGACGATACCGCCAGTACCGACAAGGGCGAGCGCAAGACGATCCCCGCCACCCCCGATCCGGCGCAGTCACTGTGAAATGCCAATGAAAGCCTGCCGCTGACATGGCCACGCCCCGCCGGCTCGTCCTCATCGACGGCTACTCCTATATGTACCGCGCGTTCCACGCGCTCCCGCCACTGACCACCTCGAAGGGCCAGCCAACCGGCGCGATCTTCGGGTTCCTCAACATGCTTCGGCAGATCCAGCGGACGCGGCAGCCGGATCTTATCGCGGTGGTCATGGACGCCCCGGGCCCCACGTTCCGGGATGCTCTGTATGCGGAATACAAGGCCACCCGGGTCGCGATGCCGGATGACCTGCAGTCCCAGATCGAGCCTCTGCTGGAGATGGTGCGGGCACTCGGCTTGCCGATGCTGCGGGAACCGGGCGTCGAAGCCGACGATGTCATCGGCACACTGGCACTGCAGGCGGCAGCAGCGGGGTTTGACACGCTGATCGCCACGAGCGACAAGGACATGGCCCAGCTGGTCAATGAGCGCATCCATCTCTTCGATGGCATCAGCAACCGGGAGCTGGATGCCGCCGGCGTACTGGCAAAGTTCGGCGTGCCGCCCGAGCGGATTATCGACTACCTGACGTTGGTCGGCGACACGTCCGACAATATTCCCGGTGTGCCCAGTGTGGGCCCGAAGACGGCGGCGAAGTGGCTGACGGAGTACGGCAGCCTGGACGAGATCGTGGCCAGGGCCGACGAGATCAAGGGCAAGGTGGGCGAGAAGCTGCGGGATAGCCTCAAGCAGATCCCGCTCTCGAAACAACTCGCCACGATCCACGTCAACGTGCCGCTGAAACTGAAGCCCGGGGATCTGGTGCCAGC
>JBBQJK010000393.1:0-2530 GCA_038325835.1 Gammaproteobacteria bacterium | reverse complement strand
GATGGGATGGGATGGGATCCGGATCGCGCGTGAACGCGCTCCTACGGGGAGGCGGTGAAACCTTCGTAATGTCGCCGCGCCCGCGGAAGGGGCGGTGATAGACTGCACATTCAACGCGCTAGGGCGTTTTGCGGGGAGTTTTTCTGGGTAAAATCCCGCCCCGATCACAGACAACCACCCCGTCCCCTGGCTAGCCTGCACCCGGTCTGAACAACGTCTCCCCCACGAAAGACGGCAGAGTCCCCATATGGCCTTCGAGATCGCACTACCCGAGGACGACAACCGGACCTTCGGGGACTACCTGGATGCCCTGAAGCGGCGTCGCAAGCCGGCCCTGGCCATTGCCCTCGCGCTGCTGCTCTTCGGCGCCATCGCCATCTTCCTCTGGCCCAATGCCTACACCTCCACCGCCGTGATCCTGATCGAGGATCCGGACATCCCCCCCGGCCTCGTGCCGACCACGGTGACCACCTTCGCCTCCAAGCAGATCCAGTACATCAACCAGCGGGTGATGACGCGGACCAACCTGGCGCAGATCATCGAAAAGTTCGACCTCTACCCCGAAGAGCGCAAGTTTTTGCCCACGCTGCTCCTGGTGGGCGACGTGGAGAAATCCATGAGCATCGATGTCATCGATGCCCAGCAGCAGGGGGCTGGCGGCCAGCAGATCGTCAGTGCCATCGCCTTCAAGCTGTCCTTTGAGCACGAGGAGCCCGCGATTGCCCGGCAGGTTGCCAACGAGCTCGTCTCCCTCTACCTGGCCGAAAACGTGCGCTCCCGGACCGAGAAGACAGCCGAGACCAGCCAGTTCATGCAGGTGGAGGTGGACCGTCTCGACACCGAGGTGAAGGATCTGGAAGCCCAGGTGGCCGCCATCAAACGGGCGAACGAGGGCAGCCTGCCCGAGCTCATGACTTTCAACATGCAGCTCATGGCCGCGCTGGACAACGACATCGGCGAGATCGACCGGCAGGTCCAGTCGCTGCGCGAAAACAAGATCATGCTCGACGCCGAGCTGGCGAAACTCAGCCCCATCTCGACCACCGTGACGCCCGAGGGCCGGCCCGTGTCGTCGCCCCAGGACCAGCTGAAGGCGCTGCAGACCGAACTCGCCCGGGTGGAAGGCCGCTACGGCCCCGAACACCCGGACGTGCGGCGGGTCCGCCGGGATCTGGAGTCGGTGCGGGGCCAGCTCGGGGCCAACATCGATCTGGACCAGACCACGGCCAATCTGGCTGAGGCCCGGGTGGAACTGGCGAAAGCCCGGGGCAGCTACAGCGCTGACTCACCCCAGGTCAAGCAGGCCGAGCGCGCGGTGGCCAGCCTGGAGGCCAAGGCGGCCGAACCCCGGCGCCAGGGCGTCGGCAGCATGGAGCCCGACAACCCCGTCTACATCCAGATTCGTGCCCAGCGGGAAACCCTCGGCTCCACGGAGCGCTCGCTGATCACCAAGCAGGCCGAGCTCCGGAACCGCCGTGCCGACGCTGAGCGCAAGATGCTGAAGAGCTCCGACGTGGAGAAAGACCTGGGCGCGCTCACCCGGCGCCTGCAGAGCGCCACCTTCAGCTACCAGAACGCCCGGGAACGGCTCGTCACCGCGAAGATGGGCCAGTCCCTGGAGACCCAGAGCAAGGGCGAGCGCTTTGCCCTGGTGGAGCCGCCGGATCTGCCCCTGCTGCCCTCAAGCCCGAACCGCCCCGTGCTGCTGGCCCTGCTGATCGTGCTGGTGCTGGCGGCCGGCCTGGGCTGGCCCCAGGTCGCCGAGTCCATGGATGAGGCCATCCACAGTGCCCGGGCCATCGAGCGGGTGCAGGGTGCGCCGCCCATTGCAGAAATTCCGCTGATCGAAACGGCGCAGGATCGCAAGCAGGAGCGCAACGTTCGGGTGGGCGTGTTGCTGATCGCGCCGGTGTTGGTGGCCGCCGTCCTGGCCCTGGTCCACTTCTTCTGGATTCCCCTGGACGTGCTCTGGTACGTGGGTCTGCGCCGGCTGGGTATGTAAGGGAACCGCATGGAACGTATACGCAAAGCACTCGAACGCGCCGGCCAGGACCGCCAGATGACGGGCACCGACCTGCTTGGGCAGACCTCCCAGGGCATTCAGGCGGATCTGTCCACCGGCGTGCGCTACACCATGACGAAGATGGTGGAAGTGTCGCCGCAGCAGTTGCTGGAGAACCGCATCATCGCGGCGCTGCCCGAACACCCCTTCAAGGACGCCTACCGCATGCTGCGCACCCGGGTGCTGCAGACGATGCGGAACAACGGCTGGACGTCGGTGGCGGTCACCGGGCCCGCCACGGGCTGCGGGAAGACGCTCACGGCGATCAACCTGGCGGTGAGCCTGGCCATGGAGGTGTCGAACACCGTGCTGCTGGTGGACCTGGACCTGCGCCGTCCCGCCATCCACAAATACTTTGGCTACGAGCCCGAACTGGGCCTGTCGGACTACCTGACCACGGACGTCCCGCTGCACCAGTTGCTGTTCACGCCGGGCATCGACCGCCTGGTGGTACTGCCGGGCCGCAGC
>JBBQJK010000392.1:0-2542 GCA_038325835.1 Gammaproteobacteria bacterium | reverse complement strand
GGGGCCCGGCTGATCATCCCGGCGACCCCGGCCCCGCCGCCAGCAGGGTCTGACGATGTCAGCCGGCTCCGATCACTCATCCGCCTCGAGGAGCGTGGCGGAGCGCTGCAGAGTCGAACCGAGCCCGGCCTTCTCAGCAGGCAACTGGCGGAAATCGAAGCACGAATTGAACAGCAAGAGCGGGTGGCCGCTGCTGTAAAGACAGCCGGTAACGTCGTTCTCGGCCTGCCGACTGCCGAGCTTCGGCCAGGGGGAGCACCAGGAACCGGCATCTGCGCAGATCGGGTCAGCGCCGCGAGTCCTCGCTTCGCCGTTTTGGAGAATAGCCGCTCGCAGACCGCGATGCTGGCACCAGCAGCGGGGGTACTCTGCACCGCCGCAGCGGCGGTGGGCCACGCCGCACTGCTTACCGACCGCGATGGCGTGGTACGCCGGGCGGCACCAGTCCTGACGACAGATTCGGGCAGTCTCCCGTCAAGTGCACTGGCGGCCTTCGAGCTGGAGTCCGGTGCAACCCAGGCGGTCGGCAATCTCGCGCGCTTCTACCAGGCTCAGGCTGGGGCTGAGGGCTTTCCCGTGGTCTCCGCCAAGGACGTACTCAGCGGTGCGGCCGCCGCAATAATCCGTGACCGCTATGTCGTGATCGGCACCGCTTTCGGGGGACCCGGGGACAGCGTGCACACGCCGATGGCAAGGGATGACGGAGTAGCCGTTCTGGTTGCCACAGATCTTGCCAACTACCTGTCGCAGGAACATATCCGACGCCCGGGGTGGGCCTTATGGTTGGAGATCGGACTTGCGCTGTTGCTGGCTGTCGGTGTGGTGGTTGTTGGCAGGCTGAGCCTGCCCAAAGCAACACTCCTTGCCGCCTCCGGAATGGTTCTGCTGCTCCTGACCGAGTATCTGCTGATCAGCTTTGCCGGTCTCTGGCTCCAGCTCGCGGGGCTGGCGCTCTTCTGCCTGACCGGTGTTGCGCTTCTGCAGTTCATCATGCAGCTGCCCTCCCGAGCGGGCGATACAGGGGCCGCCGCGACCAGTCGGCTAAGCATTGGCGCTGCGGGCACCGCTCAGGAGCTCGACCTGGGATTTTCGGTCCTGCGGCAACAGCCGACTACGGAGCGCACCAAGCTACAACTCTACGAGCTTGCGATGGAACACGGCAAGAAGCGGAACTATGCCAAAGCGGAGCGCGTGTTTCGCCACCTTGCTGCGAGGGATCCCGGCTATCGCGATGTGGCGGCGAAGCTCGAGAAACTGTCCGGAGCACGAGGGGTAGCGCCCCCGGTGCCCCGCAGTGTTCGCTCCCAGCCGCCCGCCCAGGAACCCGCGCCCGCCCCGTCACCAGCAGGACGAACCCTTGGACGTTACGAACTGGAGAGGGTCATTGGTCGAGGGGCCATGGCCACCGTCTACCTGGGGCGCGATCCCACTATCAATCGAAGGGTGGCGATCAAGACACTGCCGCTTGCAGAGGAGTTTGCAGAGAGCGACCTCGCCACGGCTCGCTCGCACTTTCTGCGGGAAGCGGAATCAGCGGGTCGCCTCAATCACCCGTACATCATCTCCATCCATGACGCGGGCGAAGACAATAACGTGGCCTACCTGGCCATGGAGTACTTTGAGGGGAAGCCCCTTAGCCATTACGCCCAGCTGGGCCGGCTCCTGCCTCCCAAGGTAGTCTTCGAGCTCATGGCCAGGGCAGCTGAGGCACTTCACTATGCCCATACCCAGAATGTCGTCCACCGGGATGTGAAGCCTGCCAATCTCATGTACGACCTCGCCTCGGACCGGTTCAAACTGACTGACTTTGGCATTGCGCGACTGACAGATGCCAGTCGAACCCGGACAGGGATCATCCTTGGGACGCCCTCCTACATGTCCCCTGAGCAACTCTCCGCCAGCAAGGTCTCGGGTCAGACAGACATCTACTCCCTTGGGGTTACCATGTACCACCTGCTGACAGGTGCGCCACCATTTCAGGCAGATTCGATTCCCCGGTTGATGGACAAAATCGTGCATCATCGGCATCGTCCGGTTTCCGATATCCGCGATGACATCCCAACCTGTGCCGATGCGATTCTGGAACGGGCACTCGCGAAGAATCCCGCGGACCGGTACGAGACCGGCAAGGCCATGGCGTTGGCCCTGCGGGAGTGTTGCAGTACGTTCCCCTCGGAAGTCCTATGAGTCTCCGCACTAAATTCAACAACGTCCAGGTCTCTGATACCGGCAGGGTCAGGGAGCATAACGAAGACGCCGTTGGCACCAACAGCGATACGGGCCTGCTCGTGCTGGCGGACGGCATGGGCGGATATAACGCAGGAGAGGTTGCAAGCGGCATCGCGGTGCGCACCGTGCTGGAACTGGTACCTCCGGCCTGCGAGCGGGAGGCGCGCAACGCGACGGATCCGGAAACCAGCCTGATGCGCCAAACCATCATTCTCCGGGACGCCATTGCCCGTGCCAACCGGGTTATTCACCAGACCGCGCAGATGCAACCACAGTGCGAAGGGATGGGCACCACCATTGTGGCCTGCCTTTT
>JBBQJK010000391.1:0-2559 GCA_038325835.1 Gammaproteobacteria bacterium | reverse complement strand
GGTTAACGGTAATTGGCATCGCAAACAGCCCTTGAGGTAAGTCTGCCAGCCCGGCAGGCTCTGTCTAACTGCCTATATCGATGATCTGATCAAGTGTTTCGCAGGCCAGCATATACGGCTCTTCAGGCACCCTCTTCCAGGGATGGGGCTTTGCGCCTCTCGCCCGCCAGTCGAATGACTTCGGCTGATGGCCGAGAATATAACTGACCGTTCGTTGAACTCCTTCGGGGACAACACCACCAGCGGATGCATGTTCTTCATTTCCCGACCCGCCTGCGGATTGCAGTTGATCCAGATCATGTCGCGACGGTCAGGACACCAGGGCTTCCGCACTGTCATCAAAACACCCCCTTCCCGACCTGCCCGGTAGCCATCACCTCGCCCCCATGTCGAGCGGGATCAAAGGCTGCCAGTTTCTGCTTAAGTGTCAGCCTTGGTTCACCAAGGGCTTTTACGAGCACGTTTGCCATCCGGGACTGCGGGGGATCTCCCGGATCCTCACGGTCAAGATTAAACCGCCGGGGACGCAAGCCCACTTTGAGTAAGCTGCGACGGCTTGGCGCAGTGGCTGAAGCGGGTATTCCAGCAGGACCGTCCAGTCAATAGTCAGAACAGCTAATTTTGTCCAGATTTCGGGATTGTGCCGGTGCTGCAGCTGGCGAATACTCTTCCCATGACGATCAAAGTGACCCTTTCGGAGGAGGCGGCCCAGTTCGCCGAAGCTCGTGTGCGGGCTGGCGAATCGCCCGACGTCGACAGCTTTGTCAATGACGTGCTTCGGCATGCCGCCCAGCAAAGCATTTCCTACGACGCCTGGTTCCGTCGGGAAATTGCTCAGGCAGTACGCGAAGCCGATGCCGGCGATTTTGCCACCGACGAGGAAGCTGGTCGCGTCTTAGACCGACGGCCGTAGTGCGTGTTCGGTGGCTGCGTTCCGGCTTGCGGAGCCTGCAAAAGACCGAGGCATTTATTGCGGCGGATAATCCTCTGGCAGCGCGCCGGGTTATCAACACGGTTAAAGACCGTGCCGACCTGCTGGCAGAAAATCCAAAACTTGGCCGCGCGGGTCGGATCCAGGGAACCCGTGAACTGATTCTTGCCGACCTGCCATTCGTCATCGTCTATCGATTCACGCGGGATGAGTTGCAGATTCTCCGTCTCCTGCATACTTCCCAGGAGTTCCCATGAGCGGGAGTTTCAGGCCAGGGCCGCACACGCTATCGGTTACACCCTCAGGCCACAGTGCCCCCGTTGGACCGGCGGCGATTGGCCAGAAAAAGCAGGGTGACACCCAGGGCAGCGAGCAGCGCGCCCCGTAGAATCCACTGGGGATTGTTGCGCATGAGCTTGCCAGGGAGAAAGCCGGCGGCCTGGCCCATCCAGGTACAGCCAGAAAACGTGAACAGGGCGCCAAACAGATTCAGCAAGATTTTCCTGGCCATGGCTGCTCCTTAAGCCTGTCCGGCGGCGTGCATACTAAGGTGATCTACAAGTTGGGGTCTATGGACCCCAGAGCCGGGGCCAAGCAGGCCCGACAACCGTGGAGGCCAGGGCTTCGGGCTGGCACACTGATCGTTCACGGTGTTTGAACTTCCTGTACCTCGGCGCCCGGTCTCAGCGCGTTCACCGACAGGGATCGCGGCTTCTTCGCCTGAGCGGGCACGTCCACCATCCCCAGCGCGGGGTGATCGAGGACGGTGTCCTCGCGCTCGAAGTTCAGTGCGGCGGAGGTGCAGCGGATCGGCTGACCGGACAGCGGGCCGGCGCGGGCCGGCTCGACAGGAACAGGCACAGCCCGGCGAGCCCCGCACCCACCAGCACTGACGCCGTCGTGAAGCCGACGAAGCCGAGCGTGATGACGTAGCCCGTGATGATGGTGCCGATGCACTTCCACTTGGCGAGCCGGGTCATGGCGCGCTGCTCGACCCAATTCGTCAGGGCCGGGCCGAAGCCGGGATCAGCAAGCAGCTTGGCGCGCAGCTCGGGCGAGCCCTTGCCGTAAGCCCAGACGCCGATGATCAGGAAGATCGTCGTCGGCAGCAACGGAACGAAGGCATTGAACAGCCCCACTGCCACACTCGCCGTGCCAAACCCCCGCCAGATACGGGCGGCTCGCCTCGTGACGGCGCGGGACGGAACGGCAGTTGTCACCGGCATACTACTCGCCCGCAGGCCCCTCGTACTCATGAGCATTCCTTTCATCAAATGCCACCAACCGCCAATGACAAGGTGATTGGCAATGGTTGACGCCAATCCCGCGCTTGGTCATCGTCACTACATAACCTGATCGTAGAACGAGCTGGGGGCATGCGGGGCGAGGCTGAGTGGATTGCGTGCGATGCTAACGAACCAGTTCCGCCGAGGCAACACCGTGGCAGCCGCGAACTTTTCGCTTCTCGCATGGGCGCTGGAGGCAGCGCTGGCGCTGACGGTCAACCTGGGTGTGTTTACGCTCTGCAGCACGCTGCGCGCCGCGTTGCAGACATTTAAAAGTCCAGCAGGGCCGGGCGCAAGCAGGCCCAACGACCGTGGCGGCCGGGGCTTCGGGAGATCGGAAGA
>JBBQJK010000390.1:0-2577 GCA_038325835.1 Gammaproteobacteria bacterium | reverse complement strand
GATCGAGTGGCAGGAAGAAACTGGACGCCGCCTGGGTGCTGGCCCCGGCATTGAGAGCTATCACCCGCCCCTCAATGTCGATGACGGGAGCGCCGGACGAACCGCCGGACGTGGAGGACGCCGCCTGCAGGTAGAACGTGTTGAAATCGTTGTACTTCCCGCGCCCATAGTCCGGCGCTTCCCGCCGCAGGCGTGCCAGGGTGCCAGAGAGGATGGACAGCTGCTCGCCGTCGTCGTTGCCGATGACGCGGATTTCCCGGCCAATCTCGGCGCCGGCGGGGTACAGCGGCAACGCCTTGGGCTTGATGTATCTGAGCGCCGCCGGATCGTAGCGATAGAAGCCGAAATCATGAACCGGATCCCGATAGACAGGTATCAGCTCCACTTCCTCCTGATTGTTGAACAGGCCCTCGGCCCGCACCGGACCGGCGGTGACCACGTGGCGATTGGTGAGGATCAGCCCACGTTCCGCGTCCACGACGAAGCCCGTGGCCTGGCTCGATTCATTCCACTCCGTGTCGAAGGCCCGGGTGCCATCCACCTGGATGGACACCACCGACGGCGCTATGCGCTCGAGGGTCCTGCGCCAGGCCGCCGGCTCCACGCCATCGGCGCCCTGGACGGCCGGCGAGAGCAGCGCGAACGCCAGCAGTAAGTGCCCACTGAAGGACCGGTTAGAGCCGCAGCTCATGCCCGAATGCCGCCTGGAACTCCGTCGCGAGGGAAGCAGGGGTGAAGTGATGGTTCTGCGTGCCCTTGTGGGCGATCTTGAGCGCGCCGAGCAGGGACGCCAGGCGACCCGTATCCGCCCAGGGCAGATTACGGGTAATGCCGTACAGAAGTCCCGCACGGTAGGCGTCACCACAGCCCGTTGGATCGAGAACCGCACGGGGCTTTACGGCGGGAATCTCAATACGCTCGCCACCAGCCCAGATGGTCGAACCCAGTGCGCCGTGGGTCACGATCAGGGCCTTGACCTTGCCCGCCACCTCGTCCTCAGTCCAGCCCGTACGATCGGTGAGCAGGCGGGCCTCATAGTCATTCACGGCGACCCAGGTTGCCCGGTCAACGAAGTGACGGAGGTCGAGGCCGTCGAACATGGGCAGTCCCTGGCCCGGGTCGAAGATGAAAGGAATGCCGGCGTCGTGCAGCTGCGCCGCGTGCTCCACCATGCCTTGCCGCCCGTCAGGGGACACGACGGCCAGCGTAATGCCGGCGTCCGACCGCGCCGCACCAACGGGCACGGTAATGCGATGCGCTTCATTCATGGCGCCGGGATGAAACGCGGTGATCTGGTTATCGTCCAAGTCCGTGGTGATGTAGGCCTGTGCCGTCAGCATCTCGGGCACTTCCAGGACGTGGGACAGGTTCACGCCCTGGCGGGCAAGCCAGGCCCGGTAGGGCCCGAAATCGCTACCCACCGTCGCCATGATGCGCGGGTCGCCACCCAGCAGCCGGAGGTTGTACGCGACGTTGCCGGCGCAGCCGCCAAACTCGCGGCGCAGTTCCGGAACCAGGAACGAGACATTCAGGATGTGGATCTGGTCCGGAAGGATGTGCTCCTTGAAGCGGCCCGGGAACACCATGATGTTGTCGTAGGCTATCGAGCCACAGATCAGGGCAGACAAATGAACACTCCTAATGCGGGCCTAATTGGGGGTCTGAGGGAGGCGGACAGGCGGGGAGTCGGTCCGGCTCTGCCAGGTGAGGTCCAGCTGCCTGGCAGCCCGCACCTCGTCGAGACGCCGCACGGACAGGGTCAGCGGGGCGCTCTTCACCGCTGCGGCGTCTTTGAAGGCTAGATCACGGATATCGATGAGTGCTTGGGCAAAGGCGTCCAGCTCCTGGCGGGCTTCGCTCTCCGTGGGCTCGATCAGCAGGCACTCGGGGACCAGCATCGGAAAGTAGGTGGTCGGGGCGTGAAAGCCCTTGTCGAGCAGTGCCTTCGCGAAGTCCATGGCAGAGACGCCGGTGTCCCGCGTCACGTCCTTCAGTGAAATGATGAACTCGTGACTCGCACGGCGCTGGGGGAACGCGGGGGCGAAGCCGGCATCGGCCAGGCGCTTCATCAGGTAATTGGCGTTCAGCGTCGCATAGCCGGAGACGCGGCGCATGCCTTCGGCGCCCAGCAGGCGCATGTACACATAGGCCCGGAGCAGAATGCCGGCGTTACCCATGAAGCCGGAGAGCCGGCCGATACTCCGGGGACGCTCGGCTTCGGCCAGCCAGCGGTACTCGTGGCCAGCGGCGCCATTCCGGCGACCGACGATCGGGATGGGCAGAAAGGGTTCAAGCCGGTCGTTTACCGCGACGATGCCCGCCCCCGGTCCGCCACCGCCGTGGGGCGTCGAGAAGGTCTTGTGCAGGTTGATGTGCATCGCATCGACACCGAGATCGCCCGGACGCACCCGGCCGACGATGGCGTTGAAGTTCGCGCCGTCGCAATAGAAATAGCCGCCCGCCTTGTGGATCAGGTCGGCGATCTCCTTGATGTCGGTCTCGAACAGGCCGCAGGTGTTCGGGTTGGTCAGCATGATTCCGGCGATATCGTCGGTGCGGGCAAGCTTGGATTTCAGG
>JBBQJK010000389.1:0-2614 GCA_038325835.1 Gammaproteobacteria bacterium | reverse complement strand
CGATGGCCGGGAGCCACAATCCGGCGAACGGGGAGCCGGGCATTCTGTACGTCGGCGACGTTGGCTGGTACCTCCGGGAGGAACTGAACATCGTCCGCGCCGGCGGCGAGAACGTCGGCTGGCCCCTGTTCGAAGGCCTGGAACCCAATACGGACTACACGGATGAGGGAGTCGCCGCCTGGCCAATCGGCAGCACCGCACCTGACGGCTCGGTTGTCCTCGGCCGGGCTCTGGTCCCAGGGCACGGACTTTCCGCCGCTGTACCAGAACACTTATTGTCACGCGGACTATGGCGGTCAGCGGATCAAGAGCTTCGTCTTCGACGCAAACAATCAACTGCACGAGGTGCGCCCGTTCGGAGACGCGCTCGGTGGCGTCGTGTCGCTCGTCACCCATCCGCAGACGGGGGGCTTTACTACATCGCGTGGACAGCCTTCGTGAGAAAGATCGCCTATGCGCCGACGACGGACGTGCCGCCGAATGCCGTTATGACGGTTGACCGGCAGTACGGTACGAGCCCGCTCCTGATCAATTTCAGTGCGGCGCTGACGACCGATGCGAATGGCGGACCGCTGACGTACTCCTGGGATTTCGGCGACGGCACGCCGACCGGCTCGGGCGTGACCACCGCACACACGTATCCGGCGACCGGGATCGGCACATTCACCGCCACGCTGACTGCGCGCGATTCCGGGAACCTGGGGTCGAGTGCGACAGTGCTGGTTGCGGTTAATAACACGCCGCCGACGGCGACGATCGTGAGCCCTGCGAACTACAGCCCGTACAGCATCCTGGCGCCGACGGCAACGGGATCGTGGACTCCAACGACGGCGCGCGGCTGAAGGCGAAGTTCGGCCAGCCACCGGGCCCGTCGGGCCCGGTGACCCCGTAGTCCGTCACCCTGAACCTGCCGGCCTTGCGTTGCCAACTGCGGGAACGCGAGGAGGGCAATCAGCCAGTAGGGACTTGTACTTAGAGCTATCGCTTCCACCTTCGCGCCGGGGTACTGTTCCCTGAACCCAACGAGATGTGTCATGCAACTGCGAATCGCTGCCGTGCTGTGTACGTTCCTGCTTTCCCCCCCGGTCGCGCTGGCTGCCGATCCGGGTCCGGCGGCGCCTGGGCCTGCTGAAGTCGTGCAGGCTTTCAACCGTGCCATCACCGGGCGCGACTTGACGGCTGCCGCCTCGCACATGGCCAAGGGTTCAGTGCAATACACATTGCGCTCCGCTCACGCCGGCGTTGCGCCCGGTGCCGGCATCACCAGCGATCTCGCGACGCACTGGAACACGATTGGTCCCGTGGTGCTCAGCGCGACGTCGGCCTACAAACGGGTCCCGGAGATCGCGAACACGCGCATCGACGGCGACCTCGCCACCGTCTGGACAAAGACCACCAGTGAGACTGTCGATCGCAGCGGCAAGAGCAAGCAGGCCACCTTCAGCGAGCTGTACCTGCTGGTGAAAACCGCCAGCGGCTGGCAGATCGGTGCCATTGCCGACAACCGTGGCACGAGCCTCCTGCCAGGTGCGCCGGGCGCCGCGCCGGCGCGCTAGCAGCGCCAGCGGATCTAAGCCACCTGGGTGGCCAACCGAGGCCCACGCCAGTCCCGATACGAGCAGCGGCAGGGCGGCCGGCGCCGGCACCACTTTCACTCCCGCCGAATCCAGGAATGCCCCGGACAGCGGCGTGTAAGTCACGCGGGGATCGGCCTGAATGCTGAACGTGGCGGTGTTCAGGAAATCCATCGTGACCGGCCCCGGGTTGGAATTCGGGTTCGCAATCAGCGTGAGGTTCACGAAGATGTGAAAGCCGGGCGGCACGGGGGCCAGGCTAGCGCTGAGGCTCCTGCTTCTTGAAGTGCGCCGCCAGCCATTCGGCAGCGGAGGGTCCCCCGGCCGGATCCGGGTCGACACCTGCCGACCAGGCACCCGTCTCCAGCTCCGGCCAGCTGCGCGCCAGGGGGTGGCGCAGGTCCTTCATCAGCCTCAGGGCGTCTTCGCGGCCGCTGTAGTAGCGGGGTACTCGGCCGGTCTCGGTAAAGCCCAGTTCCCGATAAAAGAGCAGCGCGACAGGGTTCCGCGCCCGCACCTCGAGACAGAGGGAGAACGTCCCGGCTGTGAGGGCTGATTTCTCCAGCCATTCCACGAGACGGCGGCCCAGTCCCCGGCGCTGCCAGCGGCTGTCCACAGCGAGCAGGTTCAGGTGGGCGATGTCGTCCCCGAAATGCATTATGGCGAAGGCCACGAGCATGGGATTGCTGGTGCCGTTAGTCCGCACGGCAAGGACCAGCGACTGGGGGTGCTGCAGGTGGCGAGCCACCCGGGCCTGTGTCCAGGTCCAGGGGAGTCCGACCTCCACGAGCCGGCGGGACATCTCGGCGATGACCTGGGCGTCGGAAGGCAGTGCACGGGTGATTTGCAGGGTGACAGGCATGCGGCTCTCCGGCCGTTTTCAGCAGATTAGCCCAATCTGCCCGTCAGCGTCTGCGACGATTTGTCAGAAGCTGTACTAACCGGGCTCAGCGGCCACAGTGCCGGCATTTTGCTGCCTTCCTGCACAGTAATTCACCCCGCCACCCGCTTTTGTTGCACCGTCTGCATCCACCTTGACG
>JBBQJK010000388.1:0-2621 GCA_038325835.1 Gammaproteobacteria bacterium | reverse complement strand
ACTAAACAAATTAAATAACTAAGGTCCGGTACCTTTTTAGCGGATGACGACGGCGACCTGGGCGAAGGAGTAGGCAACGTAGTCGAAGCGGCGCTGGCCGCGGGCGACGAATTCCACGAAGGCGCGGTGCTCGTGGGACTGCCAGTTCGGGTAGTTGAAGTACTCGTCGAAGAGCAGCACGGTGCCCGGGCGAAGGCGGTCTTCCAGGTGCTGGAAGATGGTGGCGGTCGACGAGTAGAGGTCGCAGTCCACATGCAGAAACGCGACCGGCCCGGCGTGGCCACTGACAAAGCCCGGCAACGTGTCCGCAAACCAGCCCGCATGCAGCACCACATTCGGCCGCACCCGCGGCGCCTGCCCCCGCCGCGAGAAGTAGCCGCGGGGAATGTGGGCCCCGGCCCAGTCCTCCGGCAACCCCTCAAAGCTGTCGAAGCCGTGCACGGGCCGGTCGGCAAAATGCCGCGCAATGAAGTTGACCGTGCCGCCTTCATTCACGCCGAACTCCGCGACCAGCCCGTCCGCTGGCACCAGACCCAGCGCGTACTCAAGCAGATCCCGGGGCGTATCGAAGGCCACCGCCGCGGGCATCTCCCGCGCGATGAAGTCGGCGGTCTGCGCCAGCGCGCGCCGCTGCAGTTCCCGGAACGGATGGAGCGCCGCATAACCGAGCGGCACGGACAGCGCCATCGCCACCTTCTGCACGAGGCTCTTCAGACGAAAATTGGCGACAAACATCTGGCGATCAACCCGCTCATTATGGCAAGCCCGGGGAGAAAGGTACCGGACCTTAGTTATTTAGTTTGTTTAGTTTTTTGGGTGGGCAAACAACTAAATAAACTAAATAACTAAGGTCCGGTACCTTTTTAGCACGCTCAAACCCACCCGGTATACTCACCGTTGCTCCCGGCCTGATTGCCCCCGCCCCATGCAAGATGACTACGAAGAAAAATACCACCGGGTCGAGAGCGAGCACTGGTGGTTTGTCGCCCGGCGAAATCTGGTCTGCGCCCTGGTCCAGCGCTATGCCAGTGCCCGCAGCAGCAGGATCCTCGACCTGGGCTGCTCCGGCGGCGTCACGATTCAGCAACTGGTCCGGGCCGGCTACACCGACGTGGGGGGTCTCGATGTCAGCCCGGCCGCGATCGAGCGCTGCCGCAGTGGCGGCCTGACGAATCTCCACGCGATGGACGCGCAGGCCCCGGACCTGCCGAACGACTCCTACGACCTCATCATCGCCTCGGACGTGCTCGAACACCTGGCCGACGAGCAGGCCGCGCTGCAGGCCTGGTGCCGGATCCTGCGTCCCAACGGCGTACTGCTGGTCTTCGTTCCGGCCTTCATGTTCATGTGGAGTCCCCACGACATCGTCAATCAGCACTACCGACGGTATCGCCTTCCCGAACTGCAGGCCTCCCTGGCCGCAGCGGGCTTCGAAACTTTGCGGCGCAGTTACTGGAACTTCCTGATCTTTCCACCGGCCGCGCTGGTCCGGCTCCTGCAACGCGTGCTCCCGCCCATCCGGGGCATGATCCACCTGGAACTGCGCCTGCCGCCGGCGCCCCTCAACCGGGCCCTCGTGGGGCTGCTGCGCCTCGAGAACTGGCTGATCAGACAGGGCGTGAGCTGGCCCTGGGGCCAAAGCGCCCTGGTCATTGCCAGAAAGCCGGCGCCCACCCCGTGACCGAGCACGTCGTCGTGGTCGGCGGCGGCTTCACGGGACTCGTCGCTGCCCGGGCACTCGCCCGCCAGGGGCTCCGGGTGACGCTGCTCGAGAGCAGTCCGGCCCTCGGCGGACTCGCCGCCGGCTTTCCAATCTGCGGCACCCGGCTGGAGAAGGCCTATCACTACATCCTCACTGGCGACACCGACCTGCTGGCCCTGATCCGGGACCTCGGCCTCAACAGCGAACTCATCCAGCGGGAAGGCTCGGTGGGCATTTTTGATGGCAACCGCACGCACCCCTTCACCACGGCCCTCGACGTGCTGCGCTTCGCGCCCTTGAACCTCATCGACCGGCTGCGCCTCGGCCTCGCGATGGTCCGTCTGCAGCGCACCCGCCGCTGGCAGCCCCTGGCCCGGCAAACGGCGCGGGACTGGCTCACCCGGGCCTGCGGACCGGACGCCATGCGGGCGATCTGGAACCCGCTCCTGCAGGGCAAGTTCGACCGCCACTGGGATCAGGTGTCCATGGCCTGGCTCTGGGCCCGGATCCACACCCGCGCCAACTCCCGGCGCCGGGGGCGGGAGTGGCTGGGCTACGTGCGGGGCGGCTTCGCCCGGCTCATCAGCGCCCTCGACACGGAGCTGCGCGGGGCCGGTGTCGCGCTGCGCACCTCCGCCCGGGTGGCGCGCCTCGAGACCCGTGCGCCCCGCCAGCTGCACCTGACGGATGGCACGACACTGCACTACGACCGGCTGCTCTTCACGGGCCCCTCCGGGGCCTTCGCGCGCCTGCTGCCGCCGGACCCGGCACTGGACGGGTACCGGGCGCAACTCGATGCCATCGACTACCTGGGCGCGATCTGCCTGGTGTTTGCCAGCACGCAAGCTCTGACGGAGCAGCACTGGGTCAACATTCACGATCCCGAGGCGCCCTTCCTCGTGCTGGTCAACCACACGCG
>JBBQJK010000387.1:0-2625 GCA_038325835.1 Gammaproteobacteria bacterium | reverse complement strand
CCGCCGCGGGCGATGCGGGCGGCGCCCTGGGTGCGGCCAGCATCGTGTGGCACGAATACCTGGGCCAGGAACGCTCGCCGTCCACCGGCGGCGATCGGATGCGGGGCAGCTATCTCGGGCCGCGCTACAGTGCCGACGACGTGCGGCGCCAGCTGGACGCGGCCGGCGCCGTGTATCAGGAACTGCCAGACGCGCTACTCATGCCTCGTCTTGCGGAGATCCTCGCGAGTGAGCAGGTGGTGGGCTGGGTCCAGGGCCGGATGGAATTCGGGCCCCGGGCCCTGGGTGGCCGCTCGATCTTCGGCGACCCGCGCAGCGCGACCATGCAGAGCCTCATGAATCTCAAGATCAAGTACCGGGAGTCCTTCCGGCCCTTCGCCCCGGCGGTGCTGGCAGACCGGGTGGGTGACTACTTCGAGCACTCCGGGGCCAGCCCCTACATGTTGATCGTAGCCCCGGTGCGGGAACACCTGCGCATCACCCTGACCACAGAACAGGAGCGACTCTTCGGTGTCGAAAAACTGCAGCTGAAGCGCTCGACGCTGCCGGCGATCACCCACGTGGACTACTCCGCCCGGGTGCAGACCGTCCACGAGGACACGAATCCCCGCTTCCACCAACTTCTCACGGCGTTCCAGGCCCGGACGGGCTGCCCGGTCCTGGTGAACACGTCCTTCAATGTCCGTGGCGAGCCCATCGTCTGCACGCCCGCCGATGCCTATCGCTGTTTCCTGCGCACGGAGATGGACTACCTGGTCGTCGAGAATTTTCTCCTGGCCAAGGCCGACCAGCCGGAGCCGGCCGACAAGACGGACTGGCGCACCGAGTTTGCTCTGGACTGAGCACCCTGGAAGCCACCATGAGCAGCAGCGCGCACCAGATTCCGGAACTTGACCGCAAGGGCCTGCGGGAGTTTGGTCTCGTGACCGGGGGCATCATCGCCGTCCTGTTCGGGCTCTTTTTTCCCTGGCTCATCGAGCGCCCGATCCCGAGCTGGCCCTTCGTGATTCTCCTGGTGCTCGGCGGGCTGGGGCTGGCCGCGCCCCTGGCACTGAAGCCGGTCTATCACTGGTGGATGCGCTTTGGGCTGCTGATGAGCAAAATCACCACGCCCCTCATCATGGGCCTCGTGTTCTATGGCGTTGTCACGCCGATGGGCCTCGTCATGCGCCTGCTGGGCAAGGACCCCCTGGCGCGGCGCCTCAAGCCGGAGGACCCGAGCTACCGGATCAAGAGCGAGGCCACCCCACCCAAACGCCTGGAGAAGCCCTTCTGATGATCGACCTCATTAAAGACCTGTGGGACTTCATGCGGGAGCGGAAGAAATTCTGGCTCGCGCCCATTATCATCGTGATGCTGCTCCTCGGCGCGCTGATCGTCCTGAGCCAGGGCTCCGCCGTGGCGCCGTTCATTTACACACTGTTTTCTAGGGGAAATGGGGACATGCCTCATTACCAATTGGAATTGAGGCATGTCCCCATTTCCCACAGGAAACAACATGGCAAAAGTCGCATTGATCACCGGCGTCACCGGCCAGGACGGCGCTGACCTGGCGGAGTCGCTGCTCCGGAAGGGCTACGAGGTGCACGGCCTCAAGCGCCGCTCGTCGTCCTTCAACACCGACCGTATCGATCACCTGTATCAGGACCCCCACGTGGATCACCGGCAGTTCATTCTCCACTACGGGGACCTGACCGATGCCACCAATCTCATCCGCGTCGTGCAGGAAGTGCAGCCGGACGAGATCTACAACCTGGCCGCCCAGAGCCACGTGGGCGTGTCCTTCGAAACGCCGGAATACACCGCCAACGCGGACGGCCTGGGCACGCTGCGCCTGCTGGAGGCGATCCGGCTGCTGGGCCTGAGCCAGCGGACGCGGTTCTACCAGGCCTCCACCTCGGAACTTTACGGCCTCGTGCAGGAGACTCCCCAGCGGGAGACCACGCCCTTCTATCCCCGGTCGCCCTACGGCGTGGCCAAGCTCTACGCCTACTGGATGACGGTCAACTACCGGGAGGCCTACGGGATCTTTGCCTGCAATGGCATCCTCTTTAACCACGAGTCGCCAATCCGGGGCGAGACCTTTGTGACACGCAAGATCACGCGGGGCCTCGCCCGCATCCAGGTGGGACTGCAGAGCACCCTCCATCTCGGCAACCTCCATGCCCTGCGGGACTGGGGCCACGCCCGGGACTACGTGGAGGCCCAGTGGCTGATGCTGCAGCAGGCAGTGCCCGACGACTTCGTGATCGCCACCGGCAAGCAGCGCTCGGTCCGGGACTTCGTGACCCTCGCCGCCAGCGAACTGGGCATCACGCTGACCTGGGAGGGCGACGGCGTCGACGAGGTGGCCCGGGTGGCCCGCGTCGGGGAGGCAACGGCGGGCGCCCCCGGCCCCAAAGTGGGCGACGTCATCGTGCGCATCGACCCGCGCTACTTCCGGCCCACGGAGGTGGAAACCCTGCTCGGCGACCCGACCAAGGCGCGGGAAAAGCTGGGCTGGGTGGCCAGCACCACCCTCGAAGAACTGGTCCGGGAGATGGTGGCCTCTGACCTGAAGATTGCCGAGCGGGACGCCCTGGTGGCCCGGGAGGGCTACCGGGTCTTCAGTCACCATGAGTGACA
>JBBQJK010000386.1:0-2627 GCA_038325835.1 Gammaproteobacteria bacterium | reverse complement strand
GTGGTGCTGGTAAACGTGTCGGCCACCCCGCCCACGGTCAGGATCGTGCTGACCACAGCACCGTTGCCAGCAGCGCTGGTGTGCCGGACACAGATCGTCTGGCTGTTGAGCCCTGTGCCTGGCGTACCCACAGAGGTCGCCGTGCAGCCCACCGAATAGGCCCCGTCAACCACCGTCACCGGAGCGGCCGCATCAAGGCCCGTAACGACCACGAAATCAGACGTAATCGGGCTCGAGAGCGCCACGCCGGTCTGGTCAGTGAAGGCAAATGGGTCGGGCGTGGTATCCGGCAGCCCTGCGGCGACGGTGGTGCTGGTAAACGTGTCGGCCACCCCGCCCACGGTCAGGATCGTGCTAACCGCCGCACTGTTGGCGGCAGCGCTCGTCTGCCGGACACACAGGGACTGGCCCGGATTGACGCTGCCGGCTGCCGCCGTGAAGGTGCCATTGCACCCGACTGAGTACTCACCACCCGTGACCGACAGCACCGCGGCACCGTTGATGCCGGTGATGGTCACCGGGGCCGAAACGATCACGCTGGAGACCGGCACGTCCGTCTGGTCGGCAAAAGCGAAGGCGTCCGGCGTCGTGTCCGCGGGCACTGTGGTACTGGTGAACGTGCCCGTGATGCCCCCGACGTTGAGAGTCGTGACGGTGTTGGTGGCCGGAATGGCTGCACTGCTGTGCCGGACGCAGACCGTAGACCCGTCCGGCACGGTGCTGGCGGCCGAGCTGAAGGTCCCGGTGCAGCCAACGGAGTACTGCCCGCCGGCTACGGTCGTGCGGGTAGGCGCCGCGATGCCGGTGATGACTATCGCGTTCGAGGTCACCAGCGTACCCAGAGCCACGTTGGTGACGGCATTGAAGGTAAACGGGTCCGGCTCCGTGTCCACCGGCGTGGCGGTCCCCGTGATCTGCAGCGGGCCGACAGTGAGGGTACCGCAGCTGATCCGATCGCCAGTCCAGCGGATCTTGCTGGTGCACAGATCACCGTCACCACGCCCCGAGCGGTACTCGCCAGAGGTGGTGGCCAGCGTCCCGCCGGGCCCCACCGCCAGGCTGGCCAGCACGCCGGACAAGGTGGCGACAACGTTCGCGCCGGTCATGTCCCAGATCTCGATTTCCCGCATCAGGGTGCCGGCGCCGGCCCCATCGGCGTCGATCCCGAAGCTCAGGTGGGAACCGTCACTGCTGTAGCTCCCCGGCAAGGTCGAACCGGGATCACAGAGGATGAAAAAGGGCGCCGCGCCGCCAATCCCGCCCTGCTGGCACTGGAAGGCCGGATCTGACAGCCGCACCGTGCCGCCGGTGATCTCCCAGCCCGCGGCGCTGAAGTCGCCCGTCAGATCGACCGTCAGGGTGGCGCCCGTGCTGATGCCGTACCAGGCACCGCCGAAAACAGACTGGTCTTCAGTGCGCACGTTGAAGCCATTCGCCCCATCGCCGACCGAGGTGGAATTGCCGCCGGTGGGCTCGTCGGTCGTGCCGCTGACGGCGAGGACCCCGGTGAGGGTGGTAGCGGTGAAGAACAGGGTGCCCGTGGCCTGCGCCCCCGCGGGCCCCACGTCGGTGGGTGGTGACGGCCGCAGAATGAAGCCTGGCCCGCTGGCCCCTGTCAGATAGCGGCAACCGTACTTGCGGGCCGTAATGCCGGTGGCGCTGCCATCCACGCCGAGCACCGCCGAATTGCAGCCCGCCGCGGAGGCAAAGTCGGAGTTGAAGTAGCTGACCTGGTTGCTGCCCAAGAGGGCCTGGAACAGGGTCTCGTTCGAAACGACCGACAGCGCGTTCTGGAAACGCCAGCTCCAGGTAACGGGATTCTCCGTTTCACCCCAGGAGACGGTGACGTCCGCCACCCCGGAATAGGCCTGCACCGGTGCCCCGTATACCCCGAGCAGGAGCCCTCCCAAGCCCAAAAAAAAGGAGGGCCACCGTAGTGGCCCTCCCCTGGTCAGGCTGTCACCGATCTGAATGACCGGCACTGCTTCTGGGCTCAGGCGCCAGCGATCTTCCGCCGGCGAGCCGCACCGCGACCCACCAGGGCAGCGAGGAGACCCAGCAGACCCAGCATCATGCCGTCCACCGAGCTGCTGCCGTTGATCTCGATGGAGCCGGTAACCTCAGCTGCCGTCGTGACGGTGTAGGTATCGACCACGCCACCCACCGTCAGCACGGTATTGGTCGCCGTTGCGAAGGCCGCCGAACTGGTCTGGCGCACGGCCACCGTCTGGCCGCTGGTCACCGTCCCCGCCACCGCCGTGAAGGCCCCGCCGTTGATGGAGTAGGTCCCGCCGGTGACCGAGATCGGAGTTGCCGTGTTGATGCCGGCAATGGTCACGGTGTTGGACGTGGACACCGTCGAGACCGCGACATTCGTCACATCGACGAAGCTAAAGGCGTTGGGCGTCGTATCCGCCGTGGCCGTGGTCACACTGAAGCCATCCGAAACGTCGCCGACTGTCAGCGTGGCGACCGTGGCAGTGGCCGGCGTGGCTGAACTGGTCTGGCGCACCGTCACTGACTGGCCGTTGGTGACCGTCCCCGCCACCGCCGTGAAGGCTCCGCCGCCGATGGAGTACTCGCCGCCGGTGACCGAGATCGGAGTCGCCGCGGTAATGCCGTTGATC
>JBBQJK010000385.1:0-2630 GCA_038325835.1 Gammaproteobacteria bacterium | reverse complement strand
CCCAGGTGATGTAGATCTTCTGCCCGCTGATCCGGTAGTGATCCCCCTCCGGCACCGCCTGAGTGCGCAGCGCCGCGAGATCAGTACCCGCCTGGGGTTCCGTGAGATTCATCGTGCCGGTCCACTCGCCGGCCGTCATCTTGGGCAGGTAGGCCTTGCGCAGCTCGGGAGAGCCATGGGCTTCGATGGCCCGGGCCGCGCCTTCCGAGAGCAGCGGGCACAGGGACCAGGCCAGATTGGCCGAGCACCACATCTCCTCGATGGCCACGCCAAACAGGAACGGCAGGCCCTGCCCGCCGAACTCCTCCGGGGCCGTGACCCCCGACCAGCCCCCGGCCTTGAACTCCCGGTAGACGGCCTTGAACTCCTCGGGAACGACCACCCCGCCGTTCTCGACACGGGTTCCCTGCCGGTCGCCAATGGCGTTGGTCGGGCTGAGAACGCTCGCTGCCAGCTCGGCGGCCTGCTCGAGAATGGCCTCGGCGGTTTCCGCCGTCGCCTCCCCGTAACCCGGCAGCCGGGTGATCCGGTCCAGACCTGCCAGGTCGCGGATGACAAAAAGCATTTCGCGGACGGGAGCCTGATAGTCAGCCATGGGCGTAACTCTTTGTGGTTGCTCTTGATCTCGCAGGAGCGCCGTGTAGGAGCGCCTTTAGGCGCGATTCCGCCTTGTACGAGCGCCATCAGGCGCGATTCCACTCGTCCGGCAATGTATCGCGCCTGAAGGCGCTCCTACAAGGCGGAATCGCGCCGGTCGGCGCTGCTACTGCAAGTTACGCCCGCTGGCGGGAGTCCCTCTTCCGGTCGGTCTCCAGGAGCAGCTTCTTGCGGAGCCGGATGCTGGTGGGTGTGACCTCCACCAGCTCGTCGTCGTCGATGAACTCCAGGGCTTGCTCCAGCGACATCCGGATGGGCGGCGTCTGGATCAAATCTTCGTCCGTTCCCGCTGCCCGGATGTTGGTGAGCTGCTTGGCCTTGGTGGGATTCACCACCAGATCGTTGCCGCGGCTGTGGATGCCACACAGCATGCCCTCGTACACGGGATCCCCATGGCCAATGAACAGGCGGCCGCGCTCCTGCAGGTTGAAGAGCCCGTAGGCCAGGGCCTTGCCAGGCACCATGGACACCAGCACCCCGTTGTTCCGCTGGCCAATGGCCGCGGCAATGCGCCGGTCGTACTTGTCGAAGACGTGGTAGAGGAGGCCCGTGCCGGCCGTGCAGGTGAGGTACTCGGTGCGGAACCCGATCAGCCCCCGGGCCGGGATGCGGTATTCGAGACGCAAGCGCCCGCTGCCGTCCGGGGTCATGGTGAGGAGTTCACCCTTGCGCTCGGCAAGCCGGCTCATCACAGCGCCCTGGTAGGCTTCCTCAAAGTCTACGGTCAGCTGTTCCCAGGGCTCGCAGGTCTCGCCGTCGATCTCCTGCAGGATGACTTCCGGCCGGGACACGGCCAGCTCGTAGCCTTCCCGGCGCATGTTCTCGATCAGGATCGAGAGGTGCAGCTCGCCGCGGCCCGAGACCTGAAACTTGTCGGGGTCGCCGGTGGGCTCCACGCGCAGCGCAACGTTGTGCTTGAGTTCGCGCTCCAGGCGTTCCTTGATGTGGCGGCTGGTGAGGAACTTGCCCTCCTTGCCGGCGAAGGGTGACTTGTTGACCTGAAAGGTCATGGTGATCGTTGGCTCATCCACCTTCAGGGGCGGGAGGGCTTCAGGATGCTCCCGGTCGCACACCGTGTCGGAGATAAAGAGCTCCTCGATGCCGCTGAACACCACGATGTCGCCGGCACTCGCCTGCTCCACCTTGTAGCGGTTCAGGCCCAGAAAGCCGAAGAGCTCGCCGAGCTTGCCCATGCGGACCTTGCCGTCGGCGCCCACGATGCTGACGGTGGTGCTCGCTGTCGCCCGACCACGGGTGATACGGCCGATGCCCAGCATGCCCACGTAGGAGTCGTAGTCGAGGCTGGAAACCTGCAGCTGCAGGGGCCCTTCCGGATCCACTGCCGGGGGCCGGACGTGCTGCACGATGGCCTCGAAGAGCGGCGTCATGTCACCGGAGCGGACGTCGGGCTCCAGTCCTGCATAGCCGTTGAGAGCCGAGGCGTAGATCACCGGGAAATCGAGCTGGGCGTCCGTCGCGCCCAGGCGGTCAAACAGCTCAAAGGTCTGGTCCAGGACCCAGCCGGGGCGCGCGCCATCACGGTCGACCATGTTGATGACCACGATGGGCGTGAAGCCCTGGGCAAAGGCCTTCTGGGTGACAAAGCGGGTCTGGGGCATGGGGCCATCGACCGCGTCGACCAGCAGCAGGACGCTGTCCGCCATGGACAGCACGCGCTCGACCTCACCGCCGAAGTCGGCGTGGCCCGGGGTGTCGATGATGTTGATCCGGTAGTCCTGCCAGAGAATCGCCGTATTCTTGGCCAGGATCGTGATGCCCCGCTCCTTCTCAATGGCATTCGAGTCCATGGCCCGGTCGGGCAACTGGAAGCGGGAATCCAGCGTGCTGGACTGCATCATTTTACCTAAATCCTTTACCTGGCTGTTAATGCCGCGGGTTTGTGCCAATTGTCCTAATTGAATTTCTTCCAGATTAATTTCCTCAGCCTTAACCAGGAAATTTGCATCATCTTC
>JBBQJK010000384.1:0-2641 GCA_038325835.1 Gammaproteobacteria bacterium | reverse complement strand
CATCTGGGCCTGCATCTTCTGGGCCTGCTTCATCAAAGTGCCGAGATCGGGTTTCATGGACTGACTACTTCCTGGTTGGCGGACGCGGATTCTTGCGGACGGATTCGGGAATGACCTCTGCACCGAACATCTCGGTCATCTGCCGGACGTTGCTGTCGGCTGCGATCAGCTCACGGGCCTGGCGCAGATCGTCGTCATCGGTCTTTGCCTGCAATGTGGCCGGAGTTTCCTGGGGCACTTCGGCAATGGCGTACACCACCTTCACGCTACTGCCCAGCCGCTCACGCAATGCGGCCGTGAGCCGGGCCTGCAGGTTTTCGGTCAGCAGGTGTCCATTGCGCTTGTCGAGAGTCAGCCGGAGTTCAAACGGCGAATGGGCAACGACGGCGCAGTGCGCTGCCAGCTGACGGGCCCCGCCGTCCACACTGAGGCTGGCAATAAACGCGGGCCAGTTGCCAACATCCGGGTTCCCGGTGGGGACCGCCGCTGAGGGCACGGAGGCGGCGGGCCGGGCAGCTGGCTGAGCCGCTCGAACCGGCACAGGGGCACCGGTGGCCACCGCCGGCTGGGGCAAGCGCTCCGGGTGAAAGGCCACCATGCGGAGCAAGGCCATCTCAAACCCGGTCCGGGGATCTGGCGCGAGGGCGAGATCCCGGCGACCCATGACGGCAATCTGGTACATCAGCTGTACCGTTTCCGGGGCTACTTGAGCCGCCAGCCGCACCAGCAGGACGACCTCATCCTCCACTGCTGTTTCAGTGTCCAGCGCCTGTGCTCCAGCCACCTGCACAACAGCAACCTGTTGCAGCAAAGTGGCGAGTCCGGCGAGCACGTCACCGTAGTCAGGCGCCAGTTCATCCAGCAGCTGCACCTGGGCCAGAAGTGCGGGCGCATCGGCTACGGCAAGCGCCTCCATGAGGGCCGTGAGCTTCCCACGATCCAGGCTGCCGAGCATCTCGGCCACGTCCGCATCCCGCAAGGCGCCATCGCCGAAAGCCAGCGCCTGATCCAGCAGGCTGAGAGCATCCCGCATGCTACCCGCGGCGGCGCGGGCCAAACGCACTACGGCCCCCGGCTCGGCGCTGATCCCCTCGTTGCCGCAAACGAGCGTCAACCGCTCGATGATCGTGCCCAGGGGGAGCCGCTTCAGGTTGAATTGCAGGCAGCGCGACAGCACCGTGACGGGAATCTTTTGCGGGTCAGTGGTCGCCAGCAGGAACTTGACATGGGGAGGCGGTTCCTCAAGGGTCTTCAGCAACGCGTTGAAAGCGGCCTTGGACAGCATGTGCACCTCGTCGATGAGGTAGACCTTGAACCGGCCTGCGGCAGGTGTGTACTGGGCGTTATCGAGAAGCTCCCGAGCATCGTCAACACCCGTCCGCGACGCCGCATCAACCTCCAGAAAATCCACGAAGCGGCCCTGGTCGATGGAGCGGCAACTGGAACAAACGCCACAGGGCTCCGCGCTCACTGCCTTCTCACAGTTCAGCGCCTTGACGAAAATCCGCGCGATGGTCGTCTTGCCGACGCCCCGGGTGCCTGTAAACAGGAAGGCGTGGTGGAGCTTCCCGGAGTTCAGCGCGTTCTCCAGGGCACGCACGACGTGCCCCTGCCCCGCGACGTCAGCGAAGGTCTTTGGACGCCATTTCCGGGCGAGCGCGAGGTAGGTCATAAGCTCTTGATTGCAGGTTAAAAGTGAGCCCGCGCCAGCCGCACCCCGGCGCCCGGCATCACCGCTACCGCTGCTTCCTTCCGGACCTGACGGGGTTCACGGCTAGCCGCCGCGGGGTGACCAGCGCGGACCCATGAACAGGGTATGCGGTGGCCTCTGTTTGGGCAAGTTGCTAACCTGATACCCCGGCGGCCCGCAGGCCGCCAGCGAGCGAGGGCTGACGAACGCGTGAAACGCATAGCCAAGATGGTTGCCCTGGCAGTTGCCCTGACCGCCGCCCTCGGCGTGGCCTACTACAACCTGTTCCTGCCCCGGCAGCAGCCCGCAGCAAACATTCAGGTGGCGATCACGCCCGAGCGGGTCGAGCGCGGCCGCTACCTGGCGATCAACGTCCTCCAGTGCGTGGACTGTCATTCTGAGCGGGACTGGGGACTGTACGGTGGCCCGCCACAGGAACCCATCGGGGCCGGCCGCGCCTGCCTGACCCGCGAGACCGAGGCCGCCGGCGTCAATGTGGGCCAGGAGAATTTCCCTGGCATCCTGTGCATACGGAACATCACCCCGGACGACGACACCGGAATCGGGCGCTGGACGGATGGAGAAATCATCCGGGCTGTCCGGGAAGGCGTGGATCACCGGGGCCAGGGCCTCTTCCCGATCATGCCCTACTTTGTGTATGCCCATGTGGCGGACACCGACATGGAAGCGGTGGTGGCGTACCTGCGCTCCATGCAGCCCGTGCGTTCCACGCAGACCCCCCAACGCCAGGTCGACTTTCCGCTGAACATGCTGATTCAGCTCTGGCCGAAACCGGTCAAGGGGCCGGTGGTTGCTCCGGAACCAACAGACCGGATTGCCCACGGCCGGTATCTCGCCACCATCGCCCGCTGCGAGTATTGCCACACGCCGCGGCCCAAGAACTCCATGGAAGGCTTCACCGGCACGGAGTATGCGGGCGGGATGCCCTTC
>JBBQJK010000383.1:0-2652 GCA_038325835.1 Gammaproteobacteria bacterium | reverse complement strand
GGCATGCGGCTCTGCAGCCGGCCCGTCATGATTTCCCGGCTGGCCCGGTTGATGGCCTCGATTCTCCGCATCACGCTGTAACTCATGAGGAAGCCGCCGGCGAGGGCGAGCAGCAGGCCTCCCCCCAGTGCCCAGAGAAAGGCTTCGTTGATCAGCGAGCGGGTGGCCTCCAGCCGGCTCTGGTCCTGCGCCACGAGCAGGTGCCGCCCGTCACTCAGCACGAAGGCCTGGCCCCGCACACCGATGCGCCGGCCGTCTTCACCGAGGCGGCTGAAGTTGTACCAGCCCTCGGCGTCCGCCTCGCCCGTGGGCCAGGCAGCGAGATTGCCCGCCAGAGGCTGCAGGTCCCGGTCCGCAAACAGGTACACCGTGGGGACGCCGGTGCTGACAGCAATGCGCTCGCGGATCAGAGCCTCAAGCCCGCGTTTGCCACGCTGGCGATATTGTTCGACGAGACCGGTGACCTCCGCCTCGATAGTGGCGTTGGTCTGCTGCTCCAGGTAGCCGACCGTGGTCCACCACACCACGCCGATCAGTACCAGCGCCGAGGCCCCGAAGACCCCCATGTACCACCAGGCGAGCTGGAACGTGGAAGTCCGGATCAGCCTAAGCGGATTCACTCAGCCGGTACCCCGCCCCACGGACGGTGTGAATCAGGGGGGGCTCGAAGTCCTTGTCGATTTTCCGGCGCAGCCGGCTGATGTGCACGTCGATCACGTTGGTTTGCGGATCGAAGTGATAGTCCCAGACGTTCTCCAGCAGCATCGTGCGGGTGACCACCTGGTCCTTGTTGCGCATCAGGTACTCGAGGAGGCGGAACTCCCGGGGTTGCAGGTCGATGCTCTGGCCTGCCCGGCGCACCTCTCGGCTGAGCAGGTTGACGTGCAGGTCGCCCACCTGGATCTCGGTGATCTCGTCGCTGCCCTCCCGCGCCGGCCGGCGGGTGATGGCCTCGAGTCGCGCCATCAGGTCCGCGAAGGCGAAGGGTTTGCCGATGTAGTCATCGGCCCCGGCCCGCAGGCCCTTTACCTTGTCATCCACCTCGCCAAGGGCGCTGAGGATCAGGGTAGGGGTCGTGATATCCGAGGCCCGCAGCGTCCTGACCACGGTCAGCCCGTCCACGTTGGGTAGCATCCGGTCCACGATCAGGGCGTCGTAGTTGCCCGTGGTGGCCAGGATGAGCCCCTCCTTGCCGTCGGCCGAGTGGTCGACCGTGTGCCCGGCTTCCTTCAGTCCACCGGTGATGAAGCTGGCCACTCCGGCGTCATCTTCGATAACGAGTATGCGCATGGGGGCGATCATAGTGTAGGAGCGCCTTGAGGCGCGACAGTCATGCCCGCAAAAGAAAACGGGCCGGTAAAGCTAGCGCTACCGGCCCGAAGGTCTGCACGTCGTCTCCTGCTGAGACGGGTCCGGACCGGGGGGACGGTGGGACTCATCGATCAGTGGGAGAATAATAGCGGCCTGCGCCTGACCCGCCGATGGACGGGCCCTTAAGGATTGTTAACCTGGTTCCGGGCGCCAAACGCCAGCAGCCGGAGCAGCGCCGCCTGGGAGCGCACCCCCGTCTTGTCGAAGATCCGGGCCAGGTGGGTCTTGGCCGTATTACGCACGATGTCGAGGGCGTTCGCGGCTTCCAGCAATGACTTGCCTTCCAGCAGGGCCGCGCAGAGGGCGACCTCAGCGCGGGACAGGCCATACGCAGCCTTGAGTTCGGGCGGAAGTGCCGGCGGGTTGCCGTGTCGCCCGGCGTGAATGACGGCCAGCACAGCCGACCCGGAGGGCAGGCCTGACCGGTCGCCCCGCAGACTGAGCGGGGAGAAGATGACCCGGTAGGGGCTGTGATTCGCACGTCGCCCGACCAGGACCGGTGCGGGGGGTGCGACGGACCAGCCGAGAGCCGCCTGCTGGCCAGCCTCCAGCGCGTCGTTCAGGCGGGACTGGGTGGCTGGGTCAGTCGTTTGCAGGTTCCCATTCTTCAGCGTCAGCCCGTCTCCAGCGGCCAACAGCGTGTCAGCTGCCTGGTTGCGGAGGATCGGCCGGCCCCGGGGGTCAAACACGACAATCCCGTCGCGGGCCAGGTCCAGAACCCCGGAAAGAAGCGCATTCCCGCTCCGCGCGACGTCCAGGCTCCTCTGCAGGGCCAGGCCGCGCCCGAGATGCGCCAGCAGGAGCTGGCTGATCAGCGCCTTGTCCCCGGGAACGAAGGGGTCCTCGCCGGCAGTCCGGCACAGGGAGAAAAACGCGTTGACTCCCGTGCCTGACTCGATGGCGCCGAAGAGGAAGTGTTCAAGATCCCAGGGCCTGGCCAGTTGCGAATAGGTGCGGCTCTTGCGCATGGCCTCTCGCGGCACCACCTCGCTGCCGAGGCGCACCGTGCCGGCGGGCTGCCCGCGGATGGCCAGCAGGTAGTTGTCGTCACCACTCCTGGAGCGGTGCGCAGCGAAGATTTCCTCGAAACCGTTCAAGCCGCCGGCCGCAAGAAACGAGCGCCGGGAATCGTTCTCGTCCTGGTACTCGACGATGCCCAGCTGGGCGTCGCAGGCGCGGGCGGATTCCTCCGCAAAGTGGCGCCAGGAAGATGGATTCAGGCCGGCGTCATAAGCGTCCCCGAGCAATCCGGAGAGGCTTTTGCCATCTAGCCGAATGGTA
>JBBQJK010000382.1:0-2668 GCA_038325835.1 Gammaproteobacteria bacterium | reverse complement strand
GGCCTGCCGTGCAGGGTCTCGCAACGGGAAAATCCATGTGGCGCCCCAATACCAAAGGCTGCAGATGACAAAGTTCGCCAGCACGATGACGGAGAATTCGTTGGAGGAAATCCATTGACGGACATGTGCAAGGCCGTGTGCCGACGTCCAGGCGACGCACCATTCCTGCTGTGGCATCCACCCAAGCACCGCGCTGACCGCCAGCCCCAGCAGAGAGGAACTCCATGCCGCCCAGTCAGGACTTCGCCGCGTGAAGAAACACCAGACCATGGGGACCGCAATCGGCGCGGCCAGCATAGCCATGAAATTCAGCATCAGGCTAAAGACACTCATGTTCCGCCAGGTGCTGTAGAGCAATGCAAGCAGCAGGATGACAACACCCAGCGCCACCGTGCAAATTCGGCCCACAATCACCTGCTCCTCCTCGCTCGCCCGCGGACGGATGAACGGCAGATAGACGCTGCGAACGCAGATGCCGGCGTTCCGGTTCAGGCCATGATCCATGGCCGAAAGCGTGGCACCGACTATGCCGACCACCAGCAATCCCAGCAACCCCGCGGGCAGCAGATCCAGCGCCATCGCCGCATAAGCGGCCTCGGATGGATTGGCCAGCTCGGGGAAGCGCCCGGCGATGTCGATGCCCAGACTCCGGGTGGCCAGGGGTGGAATGAACCAAACGGCTGAGCCGAGGATAAAAAGCACGGCCGCCAAGATCGCCGCGCGCCGGGCCGCAGCTCCGTCGCGCACGACCAGAAACTTCCACGCGCTGCCCACCCCGTTCTGCAGCCAGCCGCGCTCCAGTGTAATTGCGATCACCCAGATCAAGCCAAAGCCCGGCGAAGCACTGGCAGTGAGATCCAAATGAGTGTTCGGCAGCCCGGACAACAACGGCCCCAAACCACCTGTCCGCTCCAGGGCGAAGCCCGCGGCGAGCAGGGTCACGGGCACCAGCAGCAGGGCCTGCATGAAGTCGCCCGCGACGACCGCCCAGGAGCCACCAATCGTGGCGGTAAGTATCACGAGCGTGCCACTGAGGATGATGGTCAGGGTGAGATTCCAGTGAAAGATCGGAGCAAGAAAAATGGCCATGCCATAGAGCCCGATGGCAGAGACAATAATCGAAAGGGGCACCGCTGTGCCGACCGAGAACTGTTCATTGAAACGGCCGAGGCGTTCACGGACGACCTCCATCACCACAATCGCCCTGGTCTGCCGCATCCAAGGCGCAAACGAAACCGCCGCAAGCACGAGACAAAGCGCGTTCCCCCAGTAGATGACCAGCACGGCGAGGCCGCGGTCGTGCGCCATGCCGGCAGCACCGGTGAATGTCCAGGCACTGAATCCACTCATGAACACGGAAGCTCCGACCATCCACCACGGCATGCGCCCGCCGCCCCGGAAAAACTCGCTGCTGGTCGCGGTGTCTCGCCGGAAATACCAGCCCAGCCCGATCATGAAGACCACGTAGAAAGCGATGACAAGGTAATCGAGCGAATTTAGCATCAGCGAATCGCCGGCGCATCAAGAGGGCAGGCGGATGCCTGCTCAAAGACGAAATGCCTCTGCCAGATTGCTCCGGTCCGACGTATCCCCGGGCCCAGGGAAACGTCCGACCGTGGCATCCTGAAGCGAGAAAATCTGGCTCCGTTCATCGTCGTGGACGCATGGCACTCCAAGTCACCTGATCAGCATTGTCCCGCCAGCAAGTCACTTCGTCGATGAACACGCTCTGCTCGGTTCGACACTCTGCCCGGTGGCCGTAAGGGTAGTCCCCGCTCCAAGGCGGCGCCTTCCAATGATACTTGTAGAGGCCCCATTTCATGTAGGGGCCGCGCGTGATGTCCGCCGGGTAAGTCTGGAAATCGGTTTCCTCGAACAACCTGCCCTTGGGATGGGCCGCATCGACAATCCAGCAGCGGACAAAACCCGCCTTCCCACCGGCGCCATCAACCGACCAGCGGATCTGCAAAACGAAATCAGTCCACTCCCCCAGCCTCACGGGCAAACCCGGCTCGTTGTTGCGCGGCCGGGACCGGGAGTAATAGCTCCTCCCGCCCTGCTGCCGGGGAGGGCCGAACCGGTCACTAAGCGAAAGCACACGCCCCAGCTCGGCAAACTCGCGCATGACAATCTGCCAGTGCGGAGTACCGATGGTGCCGCCCTGCTCCGCTTGGTGAACTTCGACTGCGATGACTGGCGACAACCCGCGGGCATTCTCGGTGTCGGCGTGATGCCACTGGGCGAAAATCACCCCGGACTCATCCCGCACATTGCAGCCCGGTGTCGGGAAAAACAGGGGTGCGTCCGCTGGCACGAAAATGCTGAAGGCATACCACATCGTGTCACCGACGGTCTCGCCCTCGTTCAGGCGCAATTCGGCCCGGTGCCCCTGGTGCAACTGGGGATCACCCGGGCAGAGGGTAAAATGAGCCGCTTGGCTGCCGGTCCGGCCCGGCGGCATCGCGGGCGCAGGTTCGACTCTACCCCGGGGGGGCGCCTGATAATCGACTCCTTCCAGAAAGTGCACGGCGACGGACCTGCCACCGCCCTCGGCCCCCGGTGAACGCATCAAACCGTCCTCATAGTCGGCTTGAAATACGATTTCAGCTGCAACCGGGTTGGCGGCACCATGCAGTTGGTCAGCGCCGGCACCCAAGCCGGCGGCCAT
>JBBQJK010000381.1:0-2673 GCA_038325835.1 Gammaproteobacteria bacterium | reverse complement strand
GCGCCGCAGATGCGTACAGCGTGTGGCCCTCGCCGAGCGTGTAATCCACGGACAGGCGCGGTGTGAACTGATAGAAGGTCTCACTGGCGCTGAACGGCGTGAAGTCACCGAGTGCCAGCACGAACACCTGCCAGTCCGCCTCTCGCAGTTCCGACGTGTACCGTGCCTCCGCAGTGAGACGTAGCCGCTCGTCCAGTACTGTCCAGGTTGTGGACCCGAAGATCGACCGGGTTTCGTCGCGGCCGGTCCCGTCTTCCAGCGGAAAACTGATGGGCTGGGTGGTGCTGCCGCCAGCGCCCCGCGGCAGATCGGACAGAGTGAGAGCGTCGCCGACGTCCACGGTCCGCAATCGAGTGCCTAACGGCAAAAAGATGTTTTCCCCCACGGAGCGGTCCCGGGATTCTGCATAGTAGAGTCCCAACGTCCCGCTGAGCGCCGTCCCGAGCTCGTAGTCCAGGCGCAGTTCGTGACTGCTGAACTCGTTTCTGCCGGCGGGTCCCTTGCCGAAATTCAGCGTGCCGAGGGCAGTCAGCCCCGGATTGAGGGGATCCCAGTCGCCCCCGGTGATGGAGAAGGCCTCAGCCTCGACCCGTCCGAACAGGTAGTGCAGGATCAACGCGGGGCTAATCGTGTAGTCCACATTGGCGCGGTAGATCGTGGTGGACGCATTGGTGAATTGGGCCTGGGGGTCCAGGACGATCCCTGGCAGGCGCGTGGAGTTGGGCGCCGCGTACTGGAGCGGGTTGATCGATATCTGGCTGCAGATGAAGTTTCGCGGCGCCGATTCAGGCCCACACTCAAGCTGCGAGGTGTTCGTCTGGTCCGCACTCGACACGAAGAAATTTGCGGCGGGCTCCAGACGCTTGTCGATGTCGTAGTAAGCCAAATTGATCTCGAGACTATCCGATGGCAGCAGTCGCGCGGCAAAGCCATAGGCCTGGTTCTCATAGCCACCGACGTTTTCCAGCTCCGGGTTCACCGCCGGGCTCGCCGGATGGTTGTTCTGCCAGGTGCCGTCGAATGACGACTGGGCCATGGTGACAGCCAGGCTCAGCGAGGTTGTAAGAGGCAGGTCTACGCGGGCGCTTAGGTCCCGGCGCTCATCGGAGCCCACAGTCGAGGACAGGTTCAGGGCGAAGGTATCACCAGGCCTCCGCGTGACATAGTTGATCGCGCCGGCGAAGGCATTCTTGCCGTAGAGGGCGCTCTGCGGCCCCTTGACGACCTCGATGCGTTCCAGGTCGAACACGCCGAGATCCACCGAGTAGGGTCGCTGCAGGTAGATGCCGTCGACGAAGGTCGAGACATTGGGCAGCGGCGAGGTGATATCGGTCTGGGCAAGGCCCCTGATCACGGGTGTGCCGTAGGTGCCGGTTGCAAAACTCTCGAACGACAGGCCGGGCGTCTGCAGGGCCACGTCGCCCAGGCTTTGGATGGTGCGGTTCGCCAGTTCCTCGGCACCAAATACCGTGATGGCCAGTGGAACTTCCTGGAGATTCTCCGCTTTCCTGCGTGCCGTAACGAGGATCTCGATGGTCGGTTCGCCCGGTTCATCGGCCGTGGCCGGATCTGCGGCTAGCGCCGAGGTCGGGAGAGCCAGCATGGACAGCAGCGTGATCGATCCGGCCAAAACCCTTAGCGTGGCCAGGACCATTATTGTTCTTCTTCGTGGTTTCAGTGAGGGGGCACAAAAAAGGGGCAGGCAACACGCATCCGTGTCGCCCGCCCCCTGCGGACTTGCTCGTTGTCAGCTCGGCAAAACCTTCCTGCCGCGCCGGCAAACGCCCAGAACGCCCAGAGCCGATCCCAACAGCCAGATGGCCGCTGGCGCCGGAACCTGCGCACCCAGACTCAGGGACGCGTTGCTGTAACCGTAGCTGTGGAAAACGATTGAGGATCCACCCGTGATGGACTTGAGTGCGAGTGAGACCAGGTCCCCAGTGCCCACACCGGCAAAGGCGAAGTCGACGCCATTGTCTGCAGGCTCTACCACCGTGCCGAATGCGATACCGTAATTAACCGGGTGGCCAGCAAAGTTCAACAGCGACTGATTTGCGTCTGCACCATTGCTGTTGATCCACGCGTGGCTGTATGCCGTAGTGTTACCGCAGCCACCGGCGTTGCTGGCGCACGCCGCCGTGCCACTGGCCTGCAGCAGCGCCGGACCAGCGCCACTCACGTTCGCGACGTTGCTTGTGCTGCCCAGATTCCACGAGAAGCCGCTATAGGTAATGTATTCCTGGGTGGAAAACAGCGCGGGCGTGGCGTTGGAACCGGCATTTATGTACCGCGTCATGGATCCGACCTGGTTCAGGACCAACGAGGTTACGGTGCTGTTGGGATTGGCGTCATCGAACGTGATGGTGCCGCTCACCTGCAGGGTCCCCAAACCCTGGTTGGTGGCGCCGGTGGGGGGCGTCGGCGCGCCACCGGCCGGCGTCACATTCGGCGCGACGGTCCACACGTTTGTCCCTGGCGCCACGGTGTTGAAGGAGTTCTGGGACGACAGGGCATTCAGGGAGCCGGTAACTGAGTAGATAACGACCGCAGCATTGGCATCAAGGGCCGCTCCGCCGGCTATAACGAGCAAAGTGGCGGAACCCACGCTTCTCATAATTTTCATTTTCATTGTAAGTAGTCCTTATAAGGTTGTTGACTCGGCTGATCCGGCTC
>JBBQJK010000380.1:0-2676 GCA_038325835.1 Gammaproteobacteria bacterium | reverse complement strand
CCCACGATCCTCGGAATGCGTGTGGTGGGCGGCGAAGAGCTTTTCGGCCAGGGCGTTCTGATCCACGCCGACGGCGGTGCCGTCGTCCTGGCTGGCCCAGTACAGCAGGACATGGGCAGAGAGCGTATTGGGCGAGCGGGCCCCGGGCCTGGCCTCGAACCTGAGGCCCTCGGCGGTAGCCGTCTGCTGCATGCTCGCCATGATGCTGCGTGCTTTTTCCGGGCCAAAAATGCTCACGTAGTGGGCCTGGCGATCCTTGCCTTCCCGCGGCATATCCGGGCTCAACTGGAACGGCAGCCAGGTCACGACCACCCGCAGATCCGGGCGGGCCGCCAGGGCCCGTTCGAGCCGCCGCTTGCCGACATAGCACCAAGGGCAGACCAGGTCGGAGACGATTTGAATGCTCAGCGGTTCGGCCATGCTCCAGAGTGTAGGAGCGCCTGTAGGCGCGATTCAACCCCGATCATGCCTAAAGGCGCTCCAACGGCTTTCGCCGGTCGCCGCAGACACTTAAACTGTCCACTCGTGGGCCGCCTGTCGCGGCCCCCGAGTACCGACCCCGAGACAGCATTATGGACAACCACCAAAGTAGTGGCGGGCTACCCCTGCCCCCAATAAACCAGCGCGCCCGGGCAAAAACGGCCCCGGTGAAGCAGGGTTTGTACGACCCCGCCCACGAGCACGACGCTTGTGGCGTCGGCTTTGTCGCGGACATCAAGGGCCGCAAATCCCACCAGATTCTGGCCCAGGCCATCCAGGTGCTGCGCAACCTGGATCACCGTGGCGCCTGCGGCTGCGAGGTGAACACGGGCGATGGCGCCGGCGTGCTGCTGCAGATGCCCCACAAGTTCCTGCAGACCGTGGCGGAGAAGGACGGCTTTGCGCTGCCCGCGCCTGGGGAGTACGGCAGTGGGCTGCTCTTCCTGCCCCGCAATGCCAGCAAGCGTCGCAAGCTGGAGGAGAAGTTTGAGCAGATCGTGCAGTCCGAGGGCCAGACGATTATTGGCTGGCGCACCGTGCCGACCAATAACAAGTCCTTGGGTGAGACCGCCCGCGGCTCCGAACCCTTCGTCGTGCAGGTGTTCATCGGCCGCGGGGCGTCGAACGGCGGCGTGAACGACGAGCTCGCTTTCGAGCGCAAGCTCTACATCATCCGCAAGCGGGCCTACAGCGAGATCCGCACCTCCACGCTGGACGGCGCGGATTTCTGGTACGTCTGCAGCCTGTCCTGCAAGACGCTGGTCTACAAGGGCATGCTCCTGACCGAGCAGCTGGCCACCTACTACCCGGACCTTGAGAACCCGGCGATGGAAACCGCGCTGGCCATGGTCCACTCGCGGTTCAGCACCAACACCTTTCCCAGCTGGGACCGATCCCACCCCTACCGCTACCTGGCGCACAACGGCGAAATCAACACCCTCCGCGGCAATATCAACTGGATGCTGGCCCGGGAGGCCCTGTTCGAGTCACCGCTGTTCGGTGAAGACATTGCCAAGATCCTGCCCATCGTCAACCCGAATGGCAGCGACTCCGCCATGTTCGACAACGTGCTGGAACTATTGGTCCTCGCGGGCCGGTCGCTGCCCCACGCGATGATGATGATGATCCCGGAGCCCTGGTCGAACCACACCAGCATGGATGACGGGAAGCGGGCGTTTTATCAGTATCACTCCAGCCTGATGGAGCCCTGGGACGGTCCGGCATCCATTGCCTTTACGGACGGCAAGATGATCGGCGCCGTCCTCGATCGCAATGGCCTGCGGCCCTCGCGCTACTACGTCACCAAGGATAACCGGGTGATCCTGGCGTCGGAGGTCGGCGTGCTGGATATCGCGCCGGAAAACGTCCTGCGCAAAGGGCGGCTGCAGCCGGGGCGAATGTTCCTGGTGGATACCGAGCAGGGCCGGATCATCGAAGATGATGAGATCAAGCAGCAGATTGCCAACGAGCGCCCCTACAGGCAGTGGCTGGACGAGCACCTGGTGTATCTGGAAAAGCTGCCGCCGGCGCCCGAAGTACCCGCTCCGGATCACGACACGCTGCTCCAGCGGCAGATCGCCTTCGGCTACACCTTCGAGGACCAGCAGATCATCCTGATGCCGATGGCCCGGGACGGGGTCGAGGCGGTGGGCTCCATGGGCAACGACACGCCACTGGCAGCACTGTCCAACCGGCCACGGCTGCTCTTTGACTACTTCAAGCAGCTTTTCGCGCAGGTCACCAACCCGCCCATCGACTGCATCCGCGAGGAACTGATCACCGCAGCAGAAGTCTGGCTGGGTTCCGAAGGCAACCTGCTGGAACCCCAACCTTCCGACTGCCGGCGACTGGAGTTGAAGGGTCCGATCCTGACCAACGAGGAGTTTGCCAAGGTCCGGCGCCTGGAACTGCCCGGCCTGCGGGTCGGCGTGCTGTCCAGCTTGTTCCGGGTCGCCCGTGGGGAGAAGGGCCTCGTGGGCGCACTCGAGGACCTGTGGAGCACAGCCCGCCGGATGCTCGAGAGCGAAAGTATTAACGTGCTGATCCTGAGCGACCGGGGCGTGAATCGGGAGTTCGCGCCCATTCCGTCGTTGCTCGCGATCTCGAGCCTCCACCACTACCTCATCCGCGAAGGTCTGCGCACCCGGGTGAGCCTAGTGGTGGAAACAGGCGAAGCCCGGGAAGTACATCACTTCT
>JBBQJK010000379.1:0-2683 GCA_038325835.1 Gammaproteobacteria bacterium | reverse complement strand
ATCTGCTCCAATGTCAGCAGTTCGGGACCGGTCAGGTCATAGCTCTGATTCTCGTGCCCCGGTTCAGTCAGTACCCGCAGAATCACAGCGCCCACGTCCCGGAGGTCCGTTGGGGCAATGGTGCCTTTCCCCGCAGGCATGGAGATCACCTGTTGCTCCCGGATCCGGGGCGCCGAGGTCAGGAAGGTCTGGGTGAAGAACGTCGGACGAATCATGGTCCAGTGCAGGCCAGAGTCGCGGATGAACTGCTCCGACGCCAGATGCACCTGGGTGAAGGGTGTCGTGGACCCGGGAACGGACTCCAGAGACGACAGCTTGATCAGGTGCTGCACCCCGGCCTTCGCCGCGTGCGCCGTAAAGCGCTTCTCCAGATGAAGCTGGTCCGCGCCATTGGGCATGACCAGCAGCGCGCGCGCTACACCCTGCAGGGACTGCTCCAGCACGGCGTCATCCGCCACATCGCCAATGACAACCTCCGCAGGCATGGCCGGGAGTGCGTCCGCCTTGGCCCGGTTACGGATCAGCGCGCGAAACGGCACGCCGGCCGCCGCGAGCTGTCGGGCCACTTCTCCACCCGTCTTGCCAGTGACGCCAGTGACCAGAATCATCTACCAGGGCTTTCGGGTGAGTTGGGCGGGCCACTTCGCCAGGATCCGGCTCGTGATGTCGTCACTCGCGGCCTGGTCAAACAAATTGCGGTTCAGGGCGGGAAACTGCTCGGGTCCGCCCTCCTCCGGCCACTGCATCGTCGCGTCGATAGCGATCTTGCTGGTGACCTTGCCGTCCGGTGAGCTGGGCTCGAAAAACGAGGCGGGCTTGGACGCGTAGATCTCGCTGGCTTTGGCGGGCTGCCAGCGGCTGCCGAGGGCCAGCAGCATCTCGGACTGATTCATGATGTCCAGGTCGTCGTCCACGACCACCACGATCTTGGCGATGAGTGAACGCTCCACGACGGCCTTGGCAACCTCAAGACCCAGCCCCGGGCGATCCTTCTTGATACTGACGAAGGTAATGCCCTTGGTGTCGTCGTGATAGAACAATCCGGTGATCTGCGGGTAGCGCTGCTTCCACAGCACATCAGAGTAAGCGTCCATCGGCGCCCGGACAAAGCCGCCACCGATACTGGTGAAGGAGTTCATCAAAATCGGGTTCTTCCGGTGGGTCACCCGAAGCACGTTGAAGAGGAAGCGGTCTGTGTTCCGGTCCCCCAGATAACCATAGGTCTCGTGATACGGCCCCTCCGGCACGAGCTGAGTCAGATCAATTTCGCCTTCGATGACCATCTCCGACCAGGCAGGGATCAGCAGGTCGCTGAGGTCACACTTCACCACCTCAAGGGGCTTGCCGCGGAGGCCGCCGATGTACGCCAGCTCGTCCACCGGCTTCCGTGGCGTAATCGGCACCCGGGAGCCGCTGACCATCCAGGTCACCGGGTCCTGCCCGAGGATCAGAGCGATGCGCATGGTCTTGTCGCCCCGCTCCCTGGCGCGCAGAAACATCCGGTTCCCGGTCTGGTTAGGCTCCGAGTTCAGGTGGATCAGGCGCGGCCCGAGTATCTGGCACCGGTAGGTGCCGAGGTTCTGCTTCCACTCCGGGTCCGCCGAAACGGTCGAGGCGGTATTGATGTAGCGGCCGGCATCCCCGGGATTGCCCTGGATAAAGGCAAAAGACTCCAGGTCTATGGCGTCGCCTTCGAGAACGACTTCCTTGCAAGCGGCCTGGTCTCTCCGCACTTCAACGGGGGCAATCTGGGGGTAGTCGCCCTTGTTGGCCTCCAGCAGCTTCACCATGTGCCGCAGGCCGATGCGATAGGAGTTTCTGGGCTCGACCAGATCCGGCTCCAGGCCCCAGACGATGGCTTCCTGATGGTAGTGGCTCTGGTAGTTGCCCACCACCGTGCCCCGGATCCACTTGCCGTTGATGCGCAGGTTCTCAAACAGCACCACCGGGGCACCATAGAGACCAAACTGGTCGGTGAGGTGGTACATGATCGCGGTGGCTTCCCAGGCGTCCTGGTCCACGTCCTTAAAGCGCGCGAGCAGGCCCCAGTCCTCCATGGCCGCGAGGTAGTCGCGAATACTGTCGAAGGGCGGTACCGCCGAGGGACGCCTCGGTCGCAGGATGCCAGCCGGCCGGTCGACGCTGGCCTGCGCGGGCGGGGCGAGAACAAGGCCGGCGGCTGCCACGACACCCGCCGTGGCCAGCACCTCCCGGCGGGACAGCGCGGGGGTCAACTGCTCGGGAACGTCCTTCGTCATGCCATCAATCCATTACCAGCCTGATCCAGAAGTGTACGTGGCACGACAGCGGGCAAGGGGCTTTGTGAGCCGCCAAACCGGCCAGCGGACGGTCCCGCCTCAACGCATGTTGTAATCCCGCCAGACGGCGATCTTCCCGTGGCGAACGATAAACATGCCAGCGATATGCGGGTGATTATCGAACTTGCTGTTGTGGGCGTAGAAGTGGTCAATGCGCTCGTTGATGACCATGGGACCGATGGCCTGTGACCGGACAACCACCCAGTCAACGCCTTTCAGCTTCGTGAGAAACGGACCCATCTGCTCGACGAAGGCCTCGTTGGTCGTAATGACTGGCCCCCCTTCCCACACCATGTACTCGAAGGGCTGGGCAAAGTAAGTCGTCAGCAGCGCCGCATCCCTCTGGGCCCAGTCCTGGCAGAAGC
>JBBQJK010000378.1:0-2691 GCA_038325835.1 Gammaproteobacteria bacterium | reverse complement strand
CGTCTTGTCCCCCGCCAAGTAACGCAAAGTAACGCCCGGGACCCGGCCACGGATGCCGGGGATAACCACCAAGTCCGCGGCGGCCAGCAAGCACGGGCCGCCGCTTTTCTACTGAAGGAATAAGAGTGACGTTCCCTCCATGCGCCTGACGACGCTGGTCCTGATTCTGACAGCGATGGCTCTGGCTGCCTTTTACCTCGGGCGAAACCGCGCGGTGGCCATTGGTGGCGGGTCCGGGAAAGCGCGCCTCCTGCACTCGCTCCCCAAGTACTACGGTTACTACACGGCCATGTGGTGCGTGCTGCCGGGGCTGGCTCTCCTGCTCGCCTGGACGGCGTTCAGCGATACCGTCATCACGAGTCGTGTCATCGAGTCGCTGCCGGACAGTCTGCGCAATCAGCCGGAAGCGCAGTTAGGCCTGACGCTCAACGATATTCGCAACCTGGCGGCCGGCCAGATGGTGGACGAGGCCCGACGGCCGGAGTTTGCCGTGGCGGCGGACCTGTATAACAACCTGCGCTTTGCAGCCCAGAAGCTGCTCTCGGGGCTCATCATCGCCGTATCGTTTTTGGGTTTTGCGCTCGCTTGGTGGCGCGTGCAGCCAAAGTTCCGGGCCCGCAATCACGTGGAGCTGGCCATCAAGGTGGCGCTGATTGCTGCGTCGCTGGTCGCGATCCTCACGACTCTGGGCATCCTGCTGTCAGTGACCTTCGAATCCATTCGATTCTTCCGCCAGGTGCCGTTCGACGACTTTCTGTTCGGCCTGACCTGGAGCCCCCAGATGGCGATCCGGGCGGATCAAGTCGGCTCTTCGGGAGCCTTCGGGGCCGTGCCGTTGTTCGCCGGTACGCTCCTGATCTCGGGGATAGCGCTCATTGTGGCGGTACCTATCGGCCTCATGATCGCGATCTATCTGTCCGAGTACGCCCGGCCTGCCCTGCGCCGGGTGGTCAAGCCGGTGCTTGAGGTGCTGGCCGGTATTCCCACGGTCGTCTACGGCTACTTTGCGGCCCTGACCGTGGCGCCGGTGATTCGCCAGTGGGGCGACAGCATGGGCTTGGATGTCGCCTCGGAAAGCGCCCTCGGGGCTGGCCTGGTCATGGGCATCATGATCATCCCCTTTGTGTCGTCGCTCTCGGATGACGTGATCAATTCTGTACCCCAGTCCATGCGGGACGGGTCCTACGCGCTGGGAGCCACCAAGTCCGAGACCATCAAGCGCGTCATCCTGCGGGCCGCGCTGCCGGGCATTGTGGGCGGCGTATTGCTCGCCGCGTCCCGAGCCATCGGCGAGACCATGATCGTGGTGATGGCCGCCGGCCTGTCGGCCAACCTCACGGCGAATCCCCTGGAGTCCGTCACGACCGTGACGGTCCAGATCGTGACCCTGCTCGTCGGTGACCAGGAATTCGACAGTCCAAAAACCCTGGCAGCATTCGCTCTGGGTCTGGTGCTGTTCGTCGTGACCCTGATTCTGAACATCATTGCCCTTCAGGTGGTCCGCCGTTACCGGGAGCAGTACGACTGATGGCCATGCTCACTCCTGCCGAGACTCGCCGTCGCGTGGATGCCAGCCTGCGTCGTCGCTATCGCAGCGAGTGGCTGTTTCGACTCTATGGCCTTGTTTCGGTGCTCCTCGGCATCGGTTTTATCCTGGTATTGTTTACGACGATCATTGGTAACGGCTATGGGGCATTTCGCCAGGTCTTCATCAAGCTGGAGGTTCAGTTTGACCCTTCCGTCATAGATCCGGGCGGCACCAGACAGCAGGACACTCTTGCTTCGGCCGACTACGCGCAACTGATAAAGACCTCATTGAGTACGCTGTTTCCCGATGCGGAAGACCGAGCCTCCCGTCGTGAGTTGAACGCGCTCGTCAGTTCCGGAGGCGCGTTTCAGCTGCAAAAAATGCTTCTTTCCGACCCTACATTGCTGGGGCAGACGCGGGATGTCTGGTTGCCTGCCGACGACGAAGTAAATATGGTTGTGAAGGGCAGGGACGGAGCCCAAAGGCTCAGCGACCGGCAGATGGCCTGGATCCAGACGCTTGAGTCGTCCGGAAGGCTTGAACAACGCTTCAACACCCTGTTCTTCACGGCTGGAGATTCCCGCGAGCCGGAACTGGCCGGCATCTGGGGGGCGACCAAGGGGTCGTTCTTCATGTTGCTCGTTACGCTGTTTCTTTCGTTCCCGCTGGGCGTCGCCGCAGCGATCTATCTCGAGGAGTTCGCGCCCCGCAACTGGCTTGTCGATGTCATCGAGGTGAACATCAATAACCTGGCTGCCGTCCCATCGATCGTTTTTGGCCTGCTGGGTCTGGCCGTCTTCATCAACTTCTTCGGGATGCCCCGTTCTGCCCCGCTGGTTGGCGGCCTCGTGCTGACGCTCATGACCCTCCCGGTCATCATCATTGCCTCGCGGGCGGCCATCAAGTCGGTCCCGCCGTCCGTGCGCGAGGCTGCCCTGGGGGTCGGCGCATCGGCAATGCAGATGGTTTTTCACCACGTCCTGCCGCTCGCCCTGCCGGGCATGATGACTGGTGCCATCATTGGTATGGCCCGGGCGCTTGGCGAGTCCGCGCCGCTGCTGATGATCGGCATGGTGGCCTTTGTCGTCGAGCCGCCGGGCGGCCCCATGAGCCCATCCACGGCGCTCCCGGTGCAGATCTACCTCTGGGCCGACAGTCCAGAG
>JBBQJK010000377.1:0-2733 GCA_038325835.1 Gammaproteobacteria bacterium | reverse complement strand
AGGGCGTTGGCAGGCCATCCTGGCTCTTCTTCGCGGGGGCGGGCAGAGCACCGAACGTAACTCCGGTGCTGGTCCCCAGGGAACCCCGCAGCGCGCGACCAGCCCCGTCCCTGCCAAGCCGTTTGTGGACCCCGCGCAGCGGCTTCAATCCTGGCAGTTCCCGCCACACGCTGTCGGGAATCCGGTGCGGGGTGACGACGATGACGTCGTCTACCCGGTCCAGCAGCGCCTTAGTCACCCGGCCGGGCACATGCAGCACTTTCAGGCCTGACGTGGCTGGCAAGAGTGAGTGACCACTCGTTGGCTTGACCCGTCTCCGTGAAACCTTGATCATTTGGGGCCGCCGCGCTTGCCTGGTGGTTCTTTTGGGGCCCGCAGTATAGGGCATGTCGTCGAGCATCAGCGGAGCCACAGTGGCCGATTCCAACACGCCCGGTTCTCCGGCAGAGGGGCCGTTCCACGGTCAGGATACCGACCAGGATCCCGATCAGGATCCTGAGGAGACCCTTGAGTGGGTGGAGTCCATAGACTCCGTCCTGCGGACCACCGGTCCGGAGCGTGCGCAGTTTCTCCTGAACCAGATGGTGGATCATGCCCGGCGTTCCGGCGCCTACCTGCCGTTCCGACCCAACACCGCCTACCTGAACACGATTCCTCTCTGGCAACAGCCGGAATATCCGGGTGACAGGGCCATCGAGCGGCGCCTCGAGGCCTATATCCGCTGGAACGCCATGGCCATGGTGGTCCAGGCCAACCGGCAGAGTTCCGAGTACGGCGGCCACATCGCCACCTACGCGTCAGCGGCCGTGTTGTACGAAGTTGGCTTCAACCATTTCTGGCGGGCCGTTACCGACGAGTTCGCCGGGGACCTGGTCTACATCCAGGGGCATTCCTCCCCGGGGATCTACGCCCGAGCCTATCTGGAAGGTCGGCTGACCGAAGAGCATCTCGATCATTTTCGCCAGGAGGTGGCGGGTAAGGGCAAGGGCCTGTCGTCCTATCCGCATCCCTGGCTCATGCCGGACTTCTGGCAGTTTCCCACGGTCTCCATGGGCCTCGGTCCGATGATGGGCATCTATCAGGCCCGCTTCATGAAGTACCTGGAGCATCGCGGAATCCTCGATTCCGGCAACCGGAAGGTCTGGTGCTTCCTCGGCGATGGCGAAATGGACGAACCCGAGTCCATGGGGGCCATCACCATGCCGGTGCGGGAGAAGCTCGACAACCTGATCTTTGTCATCAACTGCAATCTGCAGCGTCTCGATGGGCCCGTGCGCGGCAACGGCAAGATCATTCAGGAGCTGGAAGCCGCCTTCCGTGGTGCGGGCTGGGCTGTCATCAAGGTGCTGTGGGGCTCGCGCTGGGACCCGCTGCTGGCTCAGGACACCGGCGGGTTGCTCCGGCGCCGGATGGAAGAGGCGGTCGACGGCGAGTATCAGAATTTCAAAGCAGGCGGCGGTGCCTACACGCGGGAGCACTTTTTCGGCAAGTACCCCGAGCTCAAGGAGATGGTGGCCAACCTGTCCGACGAGGAGGTCTGGCGCCTCAACCGGGGAGGTCTCGATGCGATCAAGGTGTATGCGGCTTATGCCCGGGCGATGAAACAGGATGGCAGGCCCGTCGTCATCCTGGCCAAGACAGTGAAGGGCTACGGCATGGGCGAGGCTGGTGAGGGCCAGATGACGGCCCACCAGGCCAAAAAGCTGGACGTGGACGACCTCAAGGCCTTTCGTGACCGCTTCAACATTCCGATCTCGGACGCCGACATCGAGGGCGTGCCCTACTACAGGCCGAAGCCGGACAGCGAGGAAATTCGCTATCTGCAGGAACGCCGCAAGCAGCTGGGTGGCTTTCTGCCAGCTCGCAAGCCCAATACCCAGCCACTGACCGTGCCCGGTCTCGACGCCTTCCGCGCGCAGCTTGAAGGTAGCGGTGAGCGCGTCGCCTCCACCACCATGGTGTTCGTCCGCATCCTGACTACTCTCGTGCGGGACCCGCACATCGGCAAGAACATCGTGCCCATCGTGCCGGATGAGGCCCGCACCTTTGGCATGGAAGGCATGTTCCGCCAGATCGGTATTTACTCCTCGGTCGGCCAGCTCTATACGCCCCAGGATGCCGAGCAGCTCATGTACTACCGGGAGGACCAGCAGGGCCAGATCCTGGAGGAGGGCATCAACGAGGGCGGCGCCTTCTGCTCCTGGCTTGCCGCTGCAACGTCTTACGCCAATCACGGCGTGCACATGATTCCCTTCTACATCTTCTATTCGATGTTCGGCTTCCAGCGCATCGGTGACTTCATCTGGGCTGGCGGGGACATGCAGGCCAAGGGCTTTTTGCTGGGCGCTACGGCGGGCCGCACCACGCTGGCGGGGGAGGGTCTGCAACACCAGGACGGCCACAGCCACCTGGCCGCCTCCACTATTCCGAACTGCGTCGCCTACGACCCTGCCTTTGGCTACGAACTTGCCGTGATCATTCAGGACGGCCTGCGGCGGATGTACGAGAAGCAGGAGCGGATCTTCTACTACATCACCGTGATGAACGAGAATTACGCCCAGCCTGCCATGCCCGAGGGCGTGAAGGACGGGATCCTGCATGGCATGTATCGTCTGTCGACTGGTGGACGCGGCAAGGTTCGCGTGCAGCTCATTGGCGCCGGCACTATTCTCCGGGAGGTCATCGCGGCTGCCGAGATGCTGGAGAAGGATTACAGCGTTCCTGCTGATGTCT
>JBBQJK010000376.1:0-2738 GCA_038325835.1 Gammaproteobacteria bacterium | reverse complement strand
TACAAGGCGCTCCTACAACGCACTGTCGGCCGAGTGCTCTGGCCGTGGACCACTGAGCAAGTTTAGCCGACGATGCGCGACTGCGATTTAGGAAGGTGACCCATGAATCTGACGCTCTATACCAGTCTCGGCTCGGGCAATGCCTACAAGGTGGAGTTGTTCCTGCGCCTCTTGCGGTTGCCCTACGAGACCCGGGCCGTCAACCTCCGCTCCAACGAGAACCTGAGCACAGCCTTTCTGGCGCGGAACCGCTTCGGCCAGATCCCCGTACTCGTTGATGGGGACCTCGTGCTCACAGATTCCCACGCCATCCTGCTGTACCTTGCTGGCCGTTACGCGGAATACACGCCCCACGCCTGGGCACCGCTGGACCCCCTGTGCCTGGCTCGCGTGGTCCGGTGGCTGTCGGTGTCGGCTAACGAGATCCAGAACGGCCTCGCCATGCCCCGGGCCATCAAATTGCTCGGCTGGCCCCTGAGCTACGACCAGGCCGTGCGCACCGGCTATCGCATCCTGAAGATCATGGACGAGCACCTGGCAGACCGGGAGTGGCTGGCCCTGAAGCATGCCACCATCGCCGACCTCGCCTGCTACCCCTACGTGGCGCTGGCTGCAGAGGGCGGCGTCGACACCTCATCCTTCGGCCACGTGTGCCGCTGGCTGGCGCGTGTGGAGGAAATTCCCGGCTTCTGGCCGATGCCGCGGCTACCCAATCTGCCTCCGGTGCCGCTGGTGCCGGTACCGGTTGCGTAGGAGCGCCGACCGGCGCGATCAGGTCAGCAGAAAACCGCTGCCGGAGGACGCCGGGAGTTGATGTCTGCACGTCAACGGGGGCGGCACGCCGCGCCCATGGGCCATTGGCGAAACCGTGCCGGCACTACCACGATTCTGCCTGGATTTGACCGGTGTGTGATGTTCCGGCACATCGTGCTGGATTCGCGGCTGGCAACTGGCCGCCGCCCGTTTGCAGGCTGGCGCCCATGGAGCCCCTGCCCCAGACGCGCGTGCTACCCGAGGTCCTGCCAACCGCCCGGTACTCACGCCATCGTCCCGAAGCCACTCTTCTTTATGAGCTGGTCGACCAGCACTACCCGCCGTTCCTTGCGGCCCTGGAACAGGACGGCCGCAGCCTGCCGACATTCGTGCAGCAAGAGTTCGCGGCCTACCTGAAGTGCGGCCGGCTCGAGCACGGCTTTCTCCGGGTTCGCTGCGCCCAGTGCCACGCGGAACGGCTGGTGGCCTTCAGCTGCAAGCGCCGGGGCTTCTGCCCGAGCTGCGGGGCGCGGCGCATGGTGGAGACGGCGGCGCTGCTGGTGGACGAGGTCCTGCCCCGGCAACCCGTGCGCCAGTGGGTGCTCTCCGTGCCGTTCCCGCTGCGCTTCCTGTTTGCCACGGAGCCGGCGGCCCTAACCGCCGTGCTCGGCATTGTCTACCGGGCGATTGCCGCGCACCTGATCCGCAGGGCGGGGCTGCAGCAGTCTGCCGCGCAAACCGGAGCGGTGACCCTGATCCAGCGCTTCGGCAGCGCGCTGAACCTGAACATCCACTTCCACCTCTTGGTACTCGACGGGGTCTACACCCGGACCAATGATCGGCTGGAGTTCCGGCGTGTCCCGCCACCGACCAAGGCCGAGCTGGATGGGATTCTAAGGACCATCACCAGCCGTGTCGGCCGGCACCTGCACCGGCGGGGCTGGCTGACGCGGGACGCCGAGAGCAGCCACTTGACGCTCGACCGGGAGGACACGGCCCTGGACAGCCTGCTCAGCCACTCGATCACCTACCGGATCGCGTTAGGGTCCCGGGCGGGGCAGAAGGCCTTCACGCTGCGGAGCCTGCCGGCCACGCCGCTGCCGCAACCGAGCCAGCCTTGCCTGGCCAGCGCCGACGGCTTCTCTCTGCACGCGGGGGTCGCGGCCGGCGCCGATGAACGAAAGAAAGTGGAGCGGCTGTGCCGCTACATCGCCCGGCCGGCGATCGCCGAGGGCCGGTTGTCGCTCACCACTCAGGGTCAGGTGCACTACACCATGAAGACGCCCTACCGGGACGGGACCACCCACGTGGTCTTCGACCCGCTGGACTTCATGGCGCGCCTGGCGGCGCTGGTGCCGAGGCCGCGGGCCCACCTGACGAGGTATCACGGGGTGTTCGCGCCCCACAGCCGGTGGCGGGCTGAGGTGACGCCAGCGGGGCGGGGGAAGCCCCCGGCGCCGGACCTGCGGACCCCGGCGGAGCGGCACCGGGCGCTGAGCTGGGCCCAGCGGCTCAAGCGGGTCTTCGGCATTGAGATCGAGACCTGCGAGCAGTGCGGGGGGAAGGTTCGGGTGCTGGCGAGCATCGAGGACCCGGCGGTGATCAGCCGGATCCTCGGGCACCTGGCCTCGCGGGAGCTGCCGGCCGGGTCGAGGCCGCCGTCGCGGGGGCCCCCCCAGGGCGAGCTGGAGTTGCCGTAACGGCGTCGGACGCCGCGGCCCGGGTCGGGATCCGGACGCCGGGGGTCGCCGGCTGCGCGGGTGGCAGTCTGCGGTGCACAAATCCGGTGGCATCGGGGAGATTTGGCGGCGCGTGGGTCGGCGCGGCGGGCAACCGGCCAGCCCGGCGGACGTGGCGGTCGGCATCCCGGGCTGGCAGACTCAGCTTAGGGGGTGTTTGAAATGCCTATTCCCTCTTCCGGGTCCTGAACGAACACGAGGTTGACTACGTGACCATTGGTGGAATCGCCGTGCAGGCACACGGAG
>JBBQJK010000375.1:0-2756 GCA_038325835.1 Gammaproteobacteria bacterium | reverse complement strand
GATCTATCGGGGCACCTTCGTCGTCGTCCATGGAATCTGTGAGAGGCCGGCGCCCGGCCTGGCGGATCTTGTCGATCAGGCGACGGCGGGCGATGGTGGAAATAAAGGCGACTTCGCTCGCAATGTTGCGATCGTAGCGTCCTGCACTCCGCCAGATGTCGATGAAGATGTCCTGTACGGCATCCTCCGCGTCGGCTGCGTTGCGCAGATAGCGGCGCGCGAGGGACCAGACGAGATCCCCGTAGCGCTCCATGCACTCATTCACTGCCGACGAATCGCCAGCAGTGACGCGCTCAAGTATGGATTTTGTAGACAATCGGGTTGTCTCTCCGGACCAAATCAGGTCTGGTGCCGCTGCCGCTGCCGCCGGAGAGAATCCCTGGCCAGGCCTGACAGGCTTTGTCTCAAGGACAGGCATTATATACACCAGACTTGGTGGCAAGCGGCTATGTCGGCGTCGCGTCCGAAGAAAAACGGCGACCGGGACGATGCTGTCCCGGTCGCCGCGGACCTGTAGCGACTTACTTCCCGGCCTTGGCCGGCGGCATGAGGACCGTGTCGATGACATGGATCACGCCGTTGCTGGCGGCGACGTCAGCCTTCTCGACCTTCGCCCCGTTGACCGTGACACCGGCAGCACTGGCTACGATCGTCAGGTTCTGGCCCTCGAGGGTCGCAGGCTTAACGGTGCCCTTCAGGTCGGTGGACATCACCTTGCCGGAGACCACGTGGTACAGGAGGATGGCCTTCAGCTTTTCCTTGTTGGCGGGCTTCAGCAGGTCATCCACCGTGCCGGCGGGCAGCTTGGCGAAAGCCGCGTCGGTCGGGGCGAACACGGTGAGGGGGCCCGGAGCCTTCAGCGCGTCCACCAGGCCCGCCGCCTTCACGGCAGCAACCAGGGTGTTGAAGGAGCCGGCCGCTACTGCGGTATCGACGATATCGGCCGCCTTGGCCCCGGTGTGGGCCCCGGCGTAGGCTGCCGGACCGACGGCCAGACCCACGAGAGACAGGGCGAACACGCCAGCGATGGCGCGCAGGCCACGGAAACCGGCTTGATTAGCAACAGCAGTCATTGTTGAGTTCTCCTTTGAGGCGACTGGTTATCCAACACCTGAAGTCCAGGACGCTGGGGTTCAAGACCCATCAAGTCTGGCCGCTTTTGGTGCGGCATCCCGTTAGGGTCCGGATGGTCATTCGCGGCACTTCATGCTGCGGATTCAGCAGCAGCGCAGCAAGAGGTACCTTCTCCCAATGAAAAAGGCCGGCTCCGTGAGGAGCCGGCCTTTGTTCAGTCAGTCTGGCGTTGGAGCCGTCGGCGTTAGCCGGCCTTCCACTCGCCGCCCTGGAAGCCGCAGCCGATTTCCAGGCCGCCCGGATCACCCTCGTAGTAGACCCGCTTGCCGGCGTCGCCCATGTCGCACACGCCAACCTTGCCATCCGTCGCGCAAGCCCCGGCGGTATGGACGGCGTCCTTGTTGTCGTCCGTCTTGCCAAGTTCGGCGCACTTTTCCGGGGTTATCGGGGAGTCGCAGACCTTGAAGGGGCCAGCGAACATGTTCTGCTGTACGTAGTTGCAATGACCAGCGCCGTCCTGGGCCGAAGCGGTCAACGGACCCATGACCATTAGAGGGACCAGCAACGCCAGCGCTGAGATAACTTTGGACTTCATGATTGAGGCTCTCCTGCCTGCAGATTGGCTTACGAAAAACGAAGCGCAGCGATCATGGCACGCGGTTTGGGGGGAATCCATAGCTGCACGGGCCATACCTTGGTGTCCGCAGGCTGAACACTTGGTTAATCAACCCTAGCGAGTGGCTTCCAGGTACTTCTTGGGTAGCGCGTAGGCCACAAGGTAGTCATCAATAGTCTGCGCATTGATGAACATATGGCTGCCGGCCGCAATGACCACAAACTGCCGGCCGTCCTGCTCGTAGGTCATGGGATTCGCGTGGGCCGACGTGGGCAACGGCGTGGACCACAGTTCGGCGCCGGTCTCCGTGTCGAAGGCCCGCAGCCGGGCATCGCCAGTGGCCCCCACAAAGACCAGGCCGCCCGCCGTGACGATCGGGCCCCCGGTGACCGGGGCACCCCATTTCAAGGGCGGGATGGGCACCGGTGCCAGTTTGTCGATGGTGCCCAGGGGGACGCTCCACCGGATCTCGCCCGCGGCGAGGTCGACGCCTACCAGAGCGGACCAGGGCGGCTTCGTGCACGGCATCATCGTCGGGCCGAGCAGGATGCGCTGCTCGATAGCCCAGGGCGTGCCCTCAATGATGCCCGGCGGCCCCATCGGGGCACCCCGGGTGGGGTCAAAGGAGTCGGCCTTGGGCACCTTTTCCTGTGGGACCAGTTTCAGGTACAGGCCGATCTGGGACAGATTGGTCACCAGCAGATTCCTCTCCGGATCCCAGGCGCCGCTGCCCCAGTTCATGCCGCCGGCAGAGCCCGGAAACATGATCCAGCCCTTGTCGCTGGGTGGCGTGAAGAGGTCGCCGTGGCGGGCCCCGGCGATCAGGTCCCGACAGCGGTTCTGGTCCCAGAAGGTGAGTCCCCAGGCATCGTCCGGCGTCAGGCGGGTTTTCATCAGAGGTGGCGGCCTGACGGGGAACGGCTGGGTCTTCGACAGCACGTCACCGGCAACGCCGTCGGTGGGCACCGGGCGTTCCTCCACAGGAAAGAGCGGTGTGCCCGTCTCCCGGTCCAGCACGAAGACCAGTGACTGCTTGGTCAACACGATGACAGCGGGCACCTTGCGG
>JBBQJK010000374.1:0-2780 GCA_038325835.1 Gammaproteobacteria bacterium | reverse complement strand
GGTGCATTGCTTTTTCGACGTTCAAAATCTTACCCCGTAATGGTAGGATTGCTTGGAAAGCTCTGTCACGGCCTTGTTTAGAAGAGCCAGCGCGTCAGTCCCTTGGCCGGGCCGTGCTGGTCATCATGAGCAGGCTCAGCGTGGTTGTGGCCGGCGTGGTCGTGGGTTTGGGTGCTCATCGTTCGTGCTCCGAATTCGGTATGCAGATTGCTGGTCGAATCAATTGACGGCAACGGTGGCCACAGCTGCGGCCGCCGCAGCTACGGCCACGACTGGGGCGGGCGCCTTCTGGGCTTCCAGCCAGGCGTCGAACTCGGCCTTGGGCAGGGCCCGAACGACGATCGGCATGAAGCCATGGTCCTTGCCGCACAACTCGGCACATTGACCCCGGTACACGCCGGCCTTGTCTACCTTGAACCAGCCTTCGTTGACGTAGCCAGGGATGGCATCGCGTTTGACGGAAAAGGCCGGCACCCACCAGGCGTGCAGGACGTCATTGGCGGTCAGCAGATAGCGAATCTTTACGCCCACCGGCACCACGAGCGGGTTGTCCACGTCGAGCAGGTAGTTGTCGACGCTCGCAGGAAGGATGCCCGAGTTGAGCTGGCGGGCGGCATTGCTGGGGGCCGCCAAGGTGCTGAAGAACGAGTAGTCCTTGCCCACATACTCGTACTGCCACTTCCACTGGTAGCCCGTGATCTTCAGGGTCATCTCGGAATTGCGGGTATCGTCGATGCGCACCAGCGCCGGGGCGGTTTCGTAGCCCAGGAACACCAGGATCAACGTCGGGATCACCGTCCAGATGATTTCGGCATTGGTGTTGTGGGAGAAGGTGGCGGGCACGGCGCCCCTGGATTTCCGGAACGTTGCAATGGCGTAAATCATCACGCCGAAAACGCCGATGCCGACAATCGTGCAGATCCAGAGGGTCAGCATGTGCAGGTCGTAAGCTTCCTGGGCCGTGGACGTGACGCCCTGGGTCATGTTCAGCGTCCAGGCCGCTTGCGCGGGGGAGGCCAGCACCGCAAGAGCAAGACCCGGGAGCAGGTGGCGGGCGTTGGTGGCAAGTCGATGCATGTCAGTTTCTTCCCAGTGTTCCATTCGGTCTGCGGGCGTCGTCAGCGAGCACTTCGGCAAGCCGGTCTTTCAGTCCCAGGCGCTCGCCATCTGTCAGGAAAGCGCCGATCTCCACGCTGCGCCCCTGCGAACTCAGCACCAGGCGGCTGGGCCAGTGGGCCGGCCTGCCGGGACAAAGCTCAAGCCGGGTCCAGCGTCGGGCGAAGGCGTAGGCGTTGCGACTGGTCCCACCGCGCCGGTCGCTAGCGCATTTCTCTATCAGTACGGAGGCGTCGTCTACCCGGATGTACTCCCGGGCTTCGGCACGGTGCATAACCCACTTCACTGCCCAGTACAGCACCGCAAGTTCCAGGCCGGCAAAGGGCAGGATCGGCCACAACCCGAGCGCTGCGCAACCCAGCGCCACACCCAGCACCAGAGCCGCCAGTGAGCCGTAAAAAAAAACAGCAGCGCGCGGGGTCAGGGAGGAATTCGGCCGAAGTTCGAACGAATGCACGTGGGTACACCTTCGCGGGTCCTGAAATTTTACTTGAACAGGCCGTTCCGGCGCAATTTGGGAGACGCCGCTGCAGTATGGCGTTAAGCGTGCAGCAACAGCTGTTTAGTCGTCTGTCTGAGAATTCTTCCCGGTTGGCCGCCGTCCGAGGCTGCCCAGCGCCACGGAGATCTCCTCGCCCGGAGAGTGCCTGCGCCGTCCCGGATCTGCCGCCCACGCCTGCCCAAACACGATCTCGACCGTAGCCGACAACAATCCGTCCGGACCCCTCGCGCTTTCGTAGGCGGCCGTGAGTCGCGACCAGGCCTGGCGGCCCGTCAGGCCTGGTCTGCGCCCGGTGCTCGCGTTGGTGGTGCCTGTGGACCGCAGATCGGCCACCAGCTCGGCAAAACTGCGGTACTTGAGGATCAGCGTGTCCGTGTCCATGACAGGCTCCGCGAGACCGGCGCGGACCAGCCCGTCGCCCAAGGCGCGCATTTCCGGGAACGGGAGCACGTGCGGCGTCTGGTCGACGGCCCGCCAGGCCGCCCGCAGTTCCCGATAGGACTCCGGGCCCGGGGTGGTAAACGTGAACAGCCCGGGATGCCGCAGGACCCGCCGCACCTCGGCAAAAATCCCATCCAGCGCCGGGCTCCAGTGCAGCACGAGGCTGGAAAACACCAGATCGATGCTCTGGTCCGGCAAGGGCAGGCGCGCTGCGTCCGCGCAGACGAACAGCGACGCCTTGCCGGCAGCGGTCTCCGGCCGGGCGGCTGCCACCCGCAGCATGGCCGGGGTGAGGTCCAGGCCGATGATTTCCGCGTCAGGATAGCGGGCCGCCAGGGCGGCGAGCGCCCGCCCGGTCCCTGTCCCCAGGTCGAGAATGCGCCGCGGCTGTAACTGAACCCACTGCAGCCGCTCGAGCAGCCGGTCCCGGACCTCGGTCTGCAGGACATCGGCCTGGTCGTAGCTTCCGGCAGCCCGGGCAAAGGAGCGGCGCACCTTGTCCTGATCGATGGGCGGGGCCAAGGGCATGCCGGGCTTCCCGCTGGCCATCATGCCGGCGTGGGTGCGGGCGCCGGTCGGAGGCCCAGCCGGGCGAGCAAGGCGAGGTCCCGGTCTGTGGCCGGATTGGGTGTGGTCAGCAGCTGTTCGCCATAGAAAATCGAGTTGGCCCCGGCAAAAAAGCACAGGGCCTGCAGTTCATCGCTCATGTCGGCGCGCCCGG
>JBBQJK010000373.1:0-2791 GCA_038325835.1 Gammaproteobacteria bacterium | reverse complement strand
CTGGTCTTGCGCATGCCGTGTCCCTCCTCGTCGTTCCGGTCCCTTAGCAAGACCAAAACTACGGGTGGACACGGCATGTCGCACGAAACCTGCCGGTCAACCACCCACTACAACGTCACAAGAGCCGTCGCTGAACCCTAGGTATTCGCTGAAATTCCCGGCGGCGACCGCTCGTGGGCCCAAAGTGTCCGCCGACCTGCATGCGATAGCGATCATGACCTGACCGTGAGCGTTGCTCATGGTCAGGGTGTCGATCAGGGTCGGCCAGAGGCCGAGGGCCGTTTCCGTGCCGTGGCCGAAGTACAGGACAACGTCACCGGGTTCGGCGAGGGCAGCCTGTACGGCTCCCGGGCTGGCCGCAACCCCCCGGAGCTCGGTCACCAACACGTCGGCGGGCGGGGTGAGGCCCGGTGGGAACGCAAGGTCCCACCACAGCGCCAGCGTAGCTTCGATAGGGTCGGATTCACGCCGGATGATCAACAAATTCATCATCTTGCGGGCTGACCGAACCCTGGACTGAATCCCGGGAGTCTGTGGTCGAATGGCACGACTTCCAGCGCGAACTGGGCCATCCGGAAGAACTGCCGCGTAATAGGTCCCTCGTTACTGCGCAACGCATCTGCGAGTTCAAAGGCGGAGAACGGCGACTTGCCATCGAAGGCGAACGCCCTGTCCTGTGGTCGCGGGTGCCGCCGGGCCCAGTCTGTTACAGCCTCGGCAAGGGCCACACGCTCAGACTGGGTTAACGGTTCGGCTTGGGGTTCGGCCACTGTTGATCGCTCCTCAGTTAGGGGTGGGTTTGATGCGCACTAGCCCCTCGATGGCGGGCGCGAGTAGTTGGGCGACAAGCACTGAACCTGCGCCCCAGGTGAAGGCAAGAAGGAAGTCGAAGGGGGTGCCGAAAGCCTTGCCGACGACGAGTGCTTGGAGTCCCGCCACGACTAGTATTAGCAGGACAGCGGACAGCGTGAGTAAGCTTGCCAGCTTTTCTTTGGTGGCTATGGTCTTGATTGCCCCCGGGTAGTCGATGACGGGCAGCGGAAGATCCTGGCCGATGATCGGGTCGACGGTACCGGTAGGCGGGGCAACGATGTCCGCAAATCCACCACGTTGAGGTTTTACTGGGAGCGCTTTGAGTTCGTCAATGGCTTGCCGGGCTTCAGCGTACTGACCATCGAGGACGGCTTTCACGTCGTCATTGGATGTGGCTCTATCGAAGGCCGCGAGCGCGCCGAGAAGTTTGCCGCAGGCGAGGTTAACACGGCTCATATCAGAAGCTGGCAGACCGGTGTTAGCAGTCAGAGCCTCGCCTCTCTTGCGGAGGGCATCGGCCTGTACGTTGATATCGCTCCAGCCATTGCAGATCGATTCCGCAGCGGCGGCCCGGTCGCGCAATGCGGGAATACCGCCTAACGTCGCGGGTCCGGTGGCGAGGAGCGACGAGCGGACATTGGCTGTCCAGGCGGGGAGTTTGTTGGTGCTCTCGACTACTGGCAGGGCATTCTGCACTCTGGCCAGGGTCCGACCCAGTTCGGGCAAGGTGTCCGTACTGGAAGCCGCTGCGGCGATCCGCGCTTTCAGGGCTGTCACCTCGGCGGATCCGTCGGTGAGGGTGAACCGCTTGTTCTTATGGAGTGCGTTGAGGTCGGCGTCAACGCCGTCGAGGAGGGTTGTTGTATCAGTCCAAAGATCGAGCTGACCCCACAAGGCCCCTGACGCGGCGATTTCATAGGCCTTGGTGGCGGTGCCTGGGTCAGTTTTGGTGCCAATAGCGGCGCGTATCTGCAATACCCGCTGCTGCATGGGCTTGATGATTTTAGATGGTAAGCGGCCGAGAATTCCTAGGGCCACCGCGAGCCCAGCTAGCAGGGCGACGACGGGTAGCAGATACCCAGCTGTTCTCCGTGTGGTGATTGAAACCTTGTCCTCGCCGAACTTGACGTCCCCGGTGTACGTTGCGCCCGTGGCGCCGAGCCCGGAATAACTCAGGTCAAGTGCCGCATACCCGCTCTGGTCGACGCACGTAGCGCTGACAGTACCGACATCACCGCGGTCGCTATGAAGGTATCCCAGCGGGCTTGGTACGGGTTTGAGCGTGGCGCACGCGCTGGGTGATGTCAGCGGGATTAGGCCCGGACCGTCGGCCGTTAGCGTTGGTTCCCAGGGGATCCATGTGGAAACTCCGGTCACGGACGATGCAGCAGCGACCGCGGATGTTGGTCCGACAACAACGGATCGGCGAATTGCCACACCCGGTGCTGCTCCCGTGATCGCAGTAACGGTGTATGAAACCGCGATATCCGCCGCTGGCTCTTCAACCAGCTTCACGCTGATCGCCTTTGTGCCGCCTGCGGGAATGTTGATCGTCGGAGGTTTCACTTCGATAGCGGGGTTGCCGACTTGTACGATCACTTCGAGTGGCTCGCCTGTGTTGTTCAGGATTGACGCAGTCGCGTCAGCGCCCGCCGCAGCGGCAATCTCAAGTGCATTCACGCTGTCCCAGGAAATGGGCGGGGAGTCAGCTGTATCGGCCATTGCAGGCAGGGTGAATACGCCGCCAATGAGTGACATTCCGACGGTTGCGGCCGCCATCGCGAAGGCCCGGGCGATGAGCTTTCTTCGAGGCCTCATTTTCCGTAGATTGGCACGGTCAAAGCTGGGCTTTCGCTCTTGTCTTATCCACATCATTCCCCCAGGGCAAAGCTGACCGGCATGGCGCAGGCCAATTCTAACATTCTAACGAGATCGTCCCATTACCTACCGAATGTCACAATCCGAGGCGACGGACTCT
>JBBQJK010000372.1:0-2823 GCA_038325835.1 Gammaproteobacteria bacterium | reverse complement strand
GGCGTGGGGTGGTGGCTCACTGGCGATGAGTGACAGTAATCTGCTTAACCTGTCTGACATCGTGGTGATCCTGGGGGCGCTGTGCTTTCTGACGGGCTACTTTCTGACCCAGAAGGGCCGCGGCCGGAAGCGCTCTCAGGCCTTTCTCTTCGAATGGCGGTTCAGCGCCACCTTGAAGATGGCGGTGCTTTTTTGGGGCATTGGCTTCCTCTTCATGCTGGCCTATGACACGAAGGCTTCGATCTATTACGTCCCCGAATACGTCTACGGGCTCCCAACGGGGGTAGCGTCGAATCTGCGCATGCTGGCACCGCTGGGCGCCATGATGCTGATTTACCTGGCGATCCGGGACTACAGTCCCAAGCTCGTGTGGACAGTCCTGATCACCATCATGACTGTCGAGTTCCTGTTCGGCTTCATCGTGAGTTCGAAGGAAATATCGTTTCGCATCTCAGTCTTGCTGCTGCTGGCACTCTTCTTCATAAAGGGCAGGGTAAGCTACAAGATCATCGGGACCATGCTGCTCGTTTCTATTCCTTACCTGCTGTTTTTCAATGCTTACCGCATGCAGATCATGGAAGGTAAGTTCGCCGACCCGGCTGCAGCCTTCGAACAGTTCGACAAGAACCTGGACCTGATCAGAAAGAAGGCCAGCCAGCAGGAGGACGTAACGGGTTCCAGTCTGGATTCCCTGCGCCAGCGTATTGATGGCAAGGTCTACATCGACATCATCGTTGGTGGTACCAGCGCCGGCACGGCGCCTCTGCTGTATGGGGAAACGCTGAAACTGTTTTTTTCCTCTTTTATCCCTCGGGTCCTCTGGCCCCAGAAGCCGAATATCTCGACCGGCCAGATGTTCAACCAGGCTTTCAATCTTTCGGCGTCGCGCTATACCTTCGTGCCGACGACGCAGCTGGGTGACCTGTACTGGAATTTCGCGGTGCCTGGCGTTGTTGTCGGCATGACGTTGATGGGCATGCTCTTCGCGCGGCTGGGTGGCATGATGGCCGACGGAGCCCAACTGACCCTGCCACGCTTTATCATCATGATGCTGTGCACGTATTTCCTCGCTATTCGTTTCGAAGGCAATATCGCAGCCCAGTATTCCACCGTCATCCGTCTTGTAGTCCTGATGTGGCTGGTTGACCGGTTCCTGCGGTTTATGGGTGCGTCTCGACGGCCGGTCAAAACGCCGGCCAACTCAGCGACGGCGGCAGTCATTGAGAACCAGGTTTCGGCCAAGGTCCAGTCGGGTCTGTCGCGCCGCTAGGAAACAGCCGATGCACCAGATCCTCCAGGACCTCAAGCAAGGCGCCACGATCGTCGAGACGGTGCCCGTGCCCCTGGTGCGGCCTGGCCACCTGCTGATCCGCACGCGGCGCTCCCTGGTGTCGGCGGGCACCGAGCGCATGCTGCTCGAGTTCGGCCGGGCCAACTTCATCGAGAAGGCCCGCCAGCAGCCCGACAAGGTGCGCATGGTGCTGGACAAGCTGCGCACCGACGGCATCGGGCCCACGCTGCGCTCCGTCCAGGCGAAGCTCGACAAGCCCATTCCCCTCGGCTACAGCAACGCGGGCGTGGTGGTGGAGGTGGGCGCCGGCGTCACGCGCTTCCAGGTGGGGGAGCGGGTGGTGTCCAACGGTCCCCACGCCGAGTACGTCTGCGTCCCCGAGAACCTCTGCGCCGCCATTCCCGATAACGTGGCCGACGAGGCGGCCAGCTTCACGGTGGTGAGTGCGATCGCCCTGCAGGGCCTTCGCCTGGTGCAACCGACGCTCGGCGAAACGGTGGTGGTCACCGGCCTCGGGCTGATTGGCCTGCTCGCTGTCCAGCTGTTGCGGGCCAACGGCTGCCACGTGCTGGGCATTGATCCCGATCCGGGCCGGGCGGCGCTGGCGCGGGGTTACGGGGCGGCGACCTGCGTGTTGTCCGCGGGGGAAGATCCGCTTGAGGCAGCCCGCCGGGTGTCGGGCGGCCGGGGCGTCGACGCCGTGGTGATCACGGCCTCCACCCAGAGCAACGAGCCCATGCACCAGGCCGCGCAGATGTGTCGCCAGCGGGGCCGCATCGTGCTCGTCGGCGTCACCGGGCTGGAGCTCTCCCGGGCGGATTTCTACGCGAAGGAACTGTCCTTCCAGGTGTCCTGCTCCTACGGTCCGGGGCGTTACGACCCGTCCTACGAGGAGCAGGGGCAGGACTACCCCATCGGCTTCGTGCGCTGGACGGAGCAGCGGAATTTCGCGGCGGTGCTGGAGTTGCTCGCGGCCGGACGTCTCGACACCGCCCAGCTGGTCAGCGACCGGGTCGCCGTCGCCGACGCCGCCCGGGGCTACGACGTGCTCGCGACGGGCAACCCGCTGGCCATCGTGCTGGAATACCCGGAGGGTGATGCGGGTCCTGTCAGCCGCACCGTATCCCTCTCCGTAGGAGCGCGTTCACGCGCGATTCCGCTATCGATCGCGCCCGTAGGAGCGGCTTCAGCCGCGATCCCAATTCCGATCGCGCCTAAAGGCGCTCCTACCGTGTCCGTCATCGGCGCCGGCAACTACGCCGCGCAGGTGTTGATTCCCGCCCTGGCCGCGACGCCCGCCCGCCTGCAGACGCTGGTGAGTGCCGCCGGCGTCAGTGGCGTGCGCACCGGTCGCAAGCACGGCTTCGCAGCCGCAGGCACGGACGCGACGGTGGCGATCAGCGCCACCGACACGGATGCGGTGGTCATCGCCACGCGCCACGACAGCCACGCCGGGCTGGTGGTGCAGGCCCTTGAGGCGCGCAAGCACGTCTTCGTGGAGAAGCCGCTGGCCATCGTGCTGGAATACCCGG
>JBBQJK010000371.1:0-2828 GCA_038325835.1 Gammaproteobacteria bacterium | reverse complement strand
CCGCCGCGGCGATGCCGACCAGGGCCGCACCGTTGGCCGCGAAGTCCATCAGATAGTGGGCCCGGTCCCCGGCCACGGCGACCGACTGGGTTCGCGCCAACACGCGCCCCTGGGCCCAGACAAGCGCGGCGGTCAGGACCAGAGACAGAACCATGACCCCGACCCCGGCCACGCCGCCGCCGACCGGTTCCGGCCGCAACAGGTGACGCACCCCCTCCTCGCCGATCAGTGCGGCGGAGGCGAAGACCAGACCGGCCTGCATCAGGCTGGCGAAGGCTTCGGCCTTGCCATGCCCAAAGCGATGCTCCAGGTCGGCGGGTGAGAGGGAAAAGCGCACCGCCATAAACGTGAGCAGGGACGCGAGTACGTCCAGCGCCGAGTCAGCCAGGGAGCTCAGCACCGAGACCGAGTCCGTCGCTCGCCAGGCCCAGGTCTTCGCGAAGACGAGGCTGAGGGCAACTGCCATGGACGCGTAGGTTGCCGAGCGCATCAGCCGGGCGCGGCGGTCGGCGCGCTCGGCAGCGGGCACCACTCGGTTCGGGTCAGTCATGGGAGCAATTATGGCTGCGCCGGGCCCAACCCGCTAACATCCAGACCGTCATGACCCCGGCCGATATCCTGCAGATCATTGCCATGGCTGCCGTCTGGGGCGGTTCATTTCTCTTCCTCCGCCTAGCAACGCCGGACTTTGGCCCGGTGCCGCTGATCGCAATCCGGGTGGCCGTCTCGGCGCTGTGCCTGTTGCCGGTGCTGCTGGTGCGTCCGGCGTGGCGCACCGAGTTCCGCCAGAATCTCCCCAAGCTGTTTTTGCTCGGACTGATCAACGCCGCGATACCGTTCCCGCTGTTTGCCTACTCAACCCTGTTTGTGACGGCGGGTTTTGCCTCGATCATCAATGCCACGGCACCCCTGTTCGCTGCGCTGGTCGCGGGAGTCTGGCTCCGCGACCGGATCACGCCGGGCGGGTTTCTGGGGCTGATTGTCGGCTTTGGAGGGGTCGTGCTCCTGGTCGGTGGATTGCCGGAGGCGAAGCCGGGGGCGTTGCTGGCCATCGGGGGGTCGCTGTTCGCCTCGTTTTTGTACGGTGTCTCAGCGAGCTTTGTGAAAAAGCACCTGTCCGGTGTGAATGCGTGGGTCACGACTATCGGCAGCTTCGGCTTTGCGGCCCTGCTGCTGGCACCGCTGGCGGTGTTGCAGTGGCCCGTGGTGGTGCCGTCAGCCAGGTCCTGGATCGCGGTACTGCTGCTGGCCGTGGTCTGTACGGCGATTCCAAATATCTACTATTTCCGGCTCGTGCTTCGCGTGGGTCCCGGCAAGGCGATGGCTGTGGCCTTCCTCATTCCCGTTTTCGGCATCCTCTGGGGAGCGTTGGTGCTGGGCGAGAACGTCACGCCTGGCATGCTGGGGGGAGGCGCCGTGATCCTGGTGGGTACCTCACTCGTCATCGGGATGATCGGCAAGCGGCTCGGCGTGTTGCCCGCCGCCAGCTAGCCGGGAGGAGCGTCCCTGCCCTGGGTCACGGCCCAGGTCACGGCCTGGGGCACGGCCGAGTCGTGGCAAAAGCTGGCGACCTCGGCCATGAGTTCCTGGCAGAAGAAGCCCGGTCCCCCGACGTTCGCGCACCCCTTGGTGACCCAGGCCTCGCTGGCCAGCACATCCGCGGTGTAATTTGGCGGCACGCCGGTGCACAAGCCCGGAGTTGGCGCACTGCTGACGAGGCAGGAGCGCACGAGTTGGCGGGCTGACTCAACCCCGGTGCCCCGCCAGGCGGGGTCCATGCCCTGGGTTACGCAGTCGGACTGGGTCCCGGTGGGAGCACCCGGGGTAGCCCGGTTGGCGGCCATGGCCAGCGAACTGCACGTCAGGGTCACCAACACGGCAGCCAGCGATCGGTTTAATAGGGCGGCTTTGACGGAATGCATGAATTAGCTCCTCTGCGGATGCGGTTATAAGGAGACGTTCGACACGGGCGCTCCGGTGGATGCGCAGCGGGTTCGTGGGCACTCGACTAACCGTCCAGCAGTCTTCTCGCCAGCACTGACTGCATATCGCGCCGCCCGTCAGCAATCAGATAGACGATAACCTGGCTACCTGCGACCCGGTAGATCATTCGGTATGGCTTGAAGAAGGTCTGGCGATACTCTTTGATGCCGAGGCCGACCAGTTCTTTCGGATAGCTGTCGCGCTCCGGAAACTTCGACAAGCTATCAACAACATCCATCAACTCATCCAACACGTCGTTGGCGTTGGCCACGCAGTCGAATTCGGCGAGGTAGTCGTGGATGGACTCCAAGTCTTGCTCCGAGCCCTCGGTCAGCAGAACTTTAAATGTTGCTGGTGCGCCTGCCATCAGACCGTGGCGCGCTTGGCGCGCAGACGGGCGACGACATCGGCCAGGGGTTTAACCTTGCCAGCAGAGACATCCTGGTTGCCCAGCGCGAGGATTTTCAGCAACGCCAGTGTTTCTTGAGTCTCTTCGAATGAGGCCACGTCCTGCAGGACCGCCTTGGCCTCACCGTTTTGGGTGATGACCAGGGGCTCGCGCTGCTCTGCGAGGTGCCTCAGAACCTCCGCAGCGTTCGCTTTGAGGTAGCTGATCGGCTTGACTTGAGATGAGTAGCGCATAGTGATGGCCCCGGAATTCTAATAAGGACCAAATATAGACTTTTAATGGTCCTATTGCAAGGTGGTTTGCTTGGCATGGGGAGCGTCATCGAGAACTCCTTGAAGACAAGGCCAACGCAGCGACAATACCCAATTGCTGCCTCTGATCAATGCGATTCCTTCGATCGCAGGTAGACTAGGTCGTCTCTTTGTCGATGCGAGTA
>JBBQJK010000370.1:0-2856 GCA_038325835.1 Gammaproteobacteria bacterium | reverse complement strand
CGGTCATTTCCTTGCGGGCCTGAACCTGGGTCATCTTGTGCAGTTCCAGGATCGGCACCCGCGGATCCTCACCCCGGTACTCGATCAGCACCACCCAGCCTCCCGGCTTCAGGCCCCGCACGATCCCGGTCATGACCTCCAGGGGATAAGAGAACTCGTGGTAGGCATCCACCATCAAGACCAGGTCCACGGCGCCGGTGGGTAGCCGCGGGTCCGTCTCGGTCGCGAGCAGGGGCTCCACGTTGGCGATGCCTGCCGATTTCGCCCGACTGGCAACGATGTCGAGCATTTCCTGCTGGATGTCCACGGCCAGTACGCGGCCCTGGGGCACCCGAAGGGCGATGGGCAGGCTGAAGTAGCCGGTGCCCGCCCCAATGTCGGCGACCACGTCGTCGGCCTCTAGCGGCAGGTTGTCCAGCAGCAGGTCGGTGCGCTCCTCCGCCTCCCGGGTGGGCCGCTCCAGCCACCCGGCGCCCCGATGCCCCATCACGAAAGAGATCTCCCGGCCCTGATACACCTTGCCGATGCCGTCGGGGCTGGCCTCGGTGAGGGTGTAGACACGAGCCCCTGCGGGCTCGGCCCCTGCCGTTGGGGGCGGTGCCTCCCGGGCGCAGGCGGGCAGGGCCAGGCTGAGGGCCAGCAGCAGGCTGGAACTGAGCAGGGGCGAGGGGGTTGTGGGGTTCACGGCAGCTCCTCGTTCATCAGCGCCAGACTTGCGCCGGGAAGGTTCGTCGGGGCGACCCTTTGCAGATGCAACAGGGCTGGGCAGATGCAACATGGCTGGCCTGTCATGTGGGTTGCAGTAGTATCGGCCACGGGTCTTGTAAGGTTTTTAAGGGGGTCCCCCACTAATCCAGCGAGACCCGACGATAAGCAAGAATCAACCACCCCATAATTGAAGGAGACTACTGCTAATGAAGACCACCTCAATTCTGATGTCCACGGCCATCGGCACACTGCTGGCTTTCAGCGCTGTCACCGCCCAGGGTGGCGCCCATGAGGGTGCCGGTGCTGCCACGGAGAAGTGCTACGGCATCGCCGCCGCGGGCGAGAACGGCTGCGCTGCCAACGGCCATTCCTGCCAGGGCCAGGCCAAGACCAGCAATGACCTGAACGAGTGGAAAAAAGTCGCCCAGGGCGAGTGCGCCAAGATGGGCGGCTCAACCACTGCCGGCAAGAAGGCTTCCTGAGTGATGCAGGCATCGGCAACGATGCCTGCGACGGCCTCCCGGCCGATTCCGGCGCAAGCCGGAATCGGCCTGCGGAGTACTCATCACGACGAGTTTCTGGCCCGTCGGCCCGACCTTCCCTGGGTCGAGGTGCACAGCGAGAATTTTTTCGCCGACGGTGGGCGCCAGCTCCAGGTGCTTGATGCCGTCCGGCGCGACTACGGCGTCAGCCTGCACGGGGTGGGGCTGTCGCTCGGTGGCAGCGATCCTCTGGACCCCGAGCACCTGCGCCGCCTCCGGCGTCTCGTCCAGCGGGTGGAGCCGGCGCTGGTCTCTGAACACGTCTGCTGGAGTTCGGCAGACGGCCTCTTTCTGAACGACCTCTTGCCCATGCCCTACACCGAGGCGGCGCTGCGCCACCTGGCCGCCCGGATTTCGGCCGTGCAGGAGTTCCTGGGCCGGCAGATCCTCGTGGAAAACGTCTCGAGCTACCTGGAATTCGACGGTGCCGAGATGACCGAATGGGACTTTCTTGTGCAGCTCGCCCGGCGGGCCGGTTGCGGCATCCTGCTCGACGTGAACAACATCTACGTCAGTGCCGAGAACCACGGCTTCCCGGCTTACAACTATTTGCGCGGGATACCGGCGGAACTGGTGGGCGAGGTGCATCTGGCCGGCCACACGGCGGTGGACGGCATCCTGATCGACACACACAGTGCCCCGGTGACCGACGCAGTGTGGACGCTGTATCGGGATGCACTGGGATTGCTGGGTCCCAAGCCCACCCTGATCGAGTGGGACGCGGAGCTGCCAAGCCTGGATCGCCTGGTGGCCGAGGCCACCCGGGCTGACGAGCAGGCCAGTCTCACCTGGCGACGCGCCGAGGGTGCCCATGCCCGCGTCGCCTGAGGCCGTGCAGGACTTCTCCCTGAAGGAGCTCCAGCGCCAGTTCGTGCGGGAGATCCTGTACCGGAACTCCGCCGGACTGCGCTCCCAGGTCGTGGCCAACGGCCTCGACGTCGACCGCCGGCTCGCCATCTATCGCACCAACGCGCGGGAAACCTTCGCGCTGGCTCTGGAGGCGGCGTTCCCGGTGCTGCTGGCGTGCATGGGCGGCGAGGAGTTCCGGAGCCTGGCCTGGACCTACCAGAGGGCCTGGCCGTCACCCGCCGGAAATCTGTTTCACATCGGCACTCGCCTCCCGGCCTATCTCGCCGAACACCTGCGCGGTTCGGAGGATGAATACCTCATCGACGTGGCGCGTCTGGAGTGGGCCGTGCAGGAGGCCCTGGTGGCGACGGATAGCAGCAGCGTGGTGGATCTCGCGGCACTGGCCGCGGTGCCTGCTGACAGCCAGGGCGAGATCCGCTTCGCCCTGCACCCCTCCGTTCGCCTATTGCGGACGGAGTACGGGGTGTTCGCGCTCTGGGAAGCCCACCAGGCGCGGCAGCCGGTAACGCGAGGAGTGCAGGGCGAGGAGTGTCTGCTCGTCCGGCGGCTGGCCGCTGGCGTGCAACTGCAACGGCTGCTGCCGCTGGACCTGCTCTGGCTCGAGGCCCTGCGCGCTGGCGGTACTCTGGCAGAGTCCACGGCCGCACTGCCCGCTGCGGAGCAGGACCAGCTCGGGGCGCTGCTCCTGCGCTGGGTTAGCGGCGGGGTAATTACCGATTTTGCATCTGGCGGCCGG
>JBBQJK010000369.1:0-2863 GCA_038325835.1 Gammaproteobacteria bacterium | reverse complement strand
ATGCAGCACTCGGCATCGTCCTGCAAGCTGCGTTGTCCGCTCGACTGGCGAAGCCCGCTGCGGGGGGGAAACGGACCCGCGCCGGGACCAGGCGCCGCTGAAAATCTAGTAAATGGGATAGGCGGCATGCGGCTTGTGATACTTCTTAGCGGTGCAGCCCTGACCACCACTCTGCTGCCGGGCGCCGCCACCGCGGCCAACTACAGACTGGATCCTGACCACACTTTTCCGAGCCTGGAGTTCTCCCATATGGGACTCTCCATCTGGCGCGGCAAGTTCAACCGCACCACCGGCACGGTCACCCTTGATCTGGCCGCCCGGACGGGTACCGTCAACGTGCAGGTGGAGACCGACAGCATCGATTTCGGCCTCGACTCCATGCACGAGTACGCGGTCCGTCCGGACTGGCTCGACGTGGCGAAGTTTCCCGTCATGACCTACACGGGACAGATCGTCTTCGAGGAAGGCAAGCCCAGCGCCGTGGACGGCCAACTCACCCTGCGCGGCGTGACCCGGCCCCTGAGACTCACCATGAACAGTTTCAATTGCATCGAGCACCCCTTCTACAAGAAGGAAGCCTGCGGCGCCGACGCGGAAGGCCTCCTGAATCGGGCCGATTTCGGTATGACCCAGTACGCGGAGGGCGAGGCCGGGAAGGTCCGGCTGCGCATCCAGGTAGAAGCACTGAGGGGCGATTGAGCCGTGCTCCGGAAGGCGGCCCCTGCCGATTTTCCCGGCAGTTCCACGGGCGATTTGGCTTTCGGGAAGTCGGCACCCAGTGGGTGGCGGGGCACACGAAGCAGGTTTCACTGCAGGAGGCACTGTTATGACCCTCATTCGTCGCGCAGGGTCTGCGGACGCCGCCAGTATCCAGCGGCTGCTGGCCGTGCAGCTGGCTGAACATCACATCGACATTTCCGCCGAGGCGCTGGCGAACGCCATTCACGGAGTTCTGGACGTGCCCAGGCGTGGCTTCTTCCTCGTCGCCCTGCGCGATGGTCTGTGCATCGGGGTCGCTTACGTGTCCTTTATCTGGGCCCTCGAGCATGGCGGGCAGGCCGGCTGGCTGGAGGAACTGTACGTCGTGCCGGAACACCGAACCGGCGGGGTCGGCACGCAACTGCTCGAGGCCGTGATCGCGGCGGCCACAGCCTCCGGCTGCGCCGCGCTCGACCTGGAGATCGACCGGGAACACGAGCGGGTGCGCTCCCTATACGAGAGGCAGGGCTTCAGCCAACTGCCCCGCAGTCGGGTGGTAAAAAGGCTGATCGCGCCTTAAGGCGCTCCTACGGGGCGGGTTCTTGAATTGCGGCGAGGAACTGCTCACCGAATGCCGCGAGCTTTCTTTCGCCGATACCGGACAACGCGCCGAGTTCGTCCAGGGACTGCGGCCGGCGGCGCACCATCTCTGCGAGAGTGGCATCGTGAAACACCACGTAGGGTGGCACGTTCTGGGCCCGGGCCAGTTCCATCCGCAGGCCCCGCAGTACCGCCCAGAGCTGCTGGTCTTCTGGTGAGACAAAATTGCCGGTCGCCACTTTCCCCGCAGAGGGTTTTTCGCTGGGGGACTTCGCGACCCGCGAGCGCTTCCCTGCTGGCACCGCTGACTCCCGCCGCAGCCATAGCACCTCCTCCCCGCGGAGTACCGGCCTGCAGGAGTCGGTGAGCTGCAGCCCGCCGTGACCGTCCACGTCCACGTTGAGCAGCCCCCGCGCTATGAGCTGACGGTAAACCCCGCGCCAGCCTTTGGCGTCGAGCTCCGTGCCAATGCCGAAGGTCGTCAGGCGATCGTGGCCGAAGCGCTGGATGCGCTCGTCCTCCTTGCCCAGCAGCACGTCGACCAGATACATCACCCCAAAGCGCTGCCCGGTGCGATGCACGCAGGATAGTGCCTTCTGCGCTGCCACTGACGCGTCCCAGGTTGCCGGCGGGGTGAGGCAGGTGTCGCAGTTGCCGCACGGCGCAGGCAGGGTCTCGCCGAAATAGGCCAGCAGCGCCTGACGGCGACAGCCCGTGAGCTCGCACAGACCGAGCATGGCGTCGAGCTTGTGGCGCTCGACGCGCTTGTAGGCTGCTTCGGCGCCGGACTCGGCCAGCATCTGTCGCAGCATGATCACGTCCTGCAGGCCGTAGCTCATCCACGCGTCCGCAGGCAGGCCATCCCGGCCGGCACGGCCAGTCTCCTGATAGTAGGCTTCCACGCTTTTCGGCAGACTCAGATGCGCCACAAAGCGCACGTTGGGCTTGTCGATGCCCATGCCGAAAGCGATGGTCGCCACCATCACGATGCCTTCTTCGTGAATGAAGCGCGTCTGGTTTTCCGCCCGCACTTCCGCCGACAACCCGGCGTGGTAGGGCAACGCCGGCACTCCCTTCGACGTGAGCCAGTCAGCCACGTCTTCGGTTTTCTTCCGGGACAGGCAATAGACAATGCCGGCCTCCCCGGGGTGCTCGTCCCGGATGAAACGCAGGAGGGTTTCCCGGACGTTCCCCTGCCCTTCCTGGATGCGATAGCGGATGTTGGGACGGTCGAAACTACTGATGAACAGTCGCGCACCCGTCAGGTCGAGCTTGTCGATGATCTCAACGCGGGTGCGTTCGTCGGCCGTTGCCGTCAGCGCAATGCGGGGCACGCCCGGGTACCGCTGGCCCAGCACTGCCAGCTGCAGGTACTCCGGCCGGAAGTCGTGGCCCCACTGGGACACGCAGTGGGCCTCGTCGATGGCAAACAGCGCAAGGGGAGCGCCGTCGAGCAGGTCCAGCGTGCGCTCAAGGAGCAGCCGCTCCGGTGCCAGGTACAGGAGATCGAGATCGCCGGCGCGAAACTGCGCCTCCACCCGGCGGCCCTCGTCGGGCCGCTGGG
>JBBQJK010000368.1:0-2870 GCA_038325835.1 Gammaproteobacteria bacterium | reverse complement strand
GTCGTGACATGGTTTGGGCACACTGCATTCACGGTGATCCCATCGCCACCCAGTTCGATGGCAGAAGAGCGGGTAAAGCCGACCATGCCGTGCTTGGACGACACGTAAGCAGCCAGGTGGGCAAAGCCGGACTTCGCCGCCTGACTCGCGATGTTGATGATCCGTCCGCCCTGACCCGCCGAGCGCATGTGCCGCGCAGCGTGCTTGGAACAGAGGAATGTGCCCGTGAGGTTCACGTCGAGCACCAGCTGCCACTCCTCCAGGGTGGCGTCGATGAACGGCTTCAGCAGGTAGCCGACGCCGGCATTGTTCACCATGATGTCCAGCCGGCCCAGTTCGTCCACCGTCCGCGCGATCAGGTTCTGCACACTGGCCTCGCTGCGTACGTCGCAGGGGATGACCAGCACACGCACTCCCAGGGCACGGAGTTCCGCAGCGATCGTCTCCATTTCTTCGCTCGCACCAATATCACCCGAGGCCAGCATGCGATCCGGTGTCCCCAGATCGGAGACCACCACGTCGCAGCCCTCCGCCGCGAGCCGCCGGAGAATCGCCGCGCCCAGGCCCTGCTGCCGGCCCGAGCCTGTGCAGATGGCCACTTTGCCCTTGAGTCCCAACATGAGGTTTCCTTAGCTGATCCGGTCAGTGAGCATGAAAACGGGGTTGTCCGCGAATTGCCGGAACTCGCCGGCCACCCGGCGCATGGTTTCTGTGGCCACATCCGTGCCGAACCCGGTCATCTCCCGGATCTCGATCATCTCCACATAGTCAAAGGGGGGGCGGGCGTCTGATCCAAGGAGGCTGACCGTGCGAAAGATCTCGAAGCTGGCCACGGAAGACAGCTTGCGCACGATTGGCAGGTCGGTACTCCGGGCCCAGGCTTCATAGGAGGTCACGTCGGTGCCCGGTTTCAGCCGGAAGAGAACGATGAGGGTTTTCATGGCTGGCAGGCGCCTCCGGCGCTCGGTTCCTGTATACAATAGAAACTTGTGTTTGACACATTAAACACAAAATACCATAGTGCATTCATCGCCGGCAAGCCGGTGCCCAAGACGGACCCTCAGGCATGATCAAGGATCTCTCCCACGGTCTCCGCGTGACCCCTACCCGGGATGAGCGCACGCGACAGGAATTCGTTGCCTCTCTGCGCCTGCATATCCTCGCGGACATGGCGGCGTCGATGCGGGCGAGCTACGAGCAGCGGGTGTTGCCCAGGTTTCAGCAGGAGCATGGCCGGTCGCCGGCGGATGGCGACGAAGTGCACGACGCCATGCAGGACGAACGCTATTTTCGCTTCTACAGTTCGATCCGCTACAACGCGCAGGAGATGGTCTTTCGCTCCGTCATCCCGGTGGTGGATCGCAATCTGGAAGACCTGAATCAACGCGCCCGCGCGAAGCCGGGTACAGCCGTGCTGAATCCGGGCCTGACGGTGCCGAACAACGTGACCAACATTGACGTCCACCTGTCGCCCGGCAGCTATCACTCCGAGTACCAGTCGGACGACGTGTCACCGGGCGCCATCTACGACAACAGCATCAACGTCTTCGCCTTCAACCAGATGGGCCGGGACATCGACGACATCGGCCATTCGTTTTCCAACTATGTGCGACTCGCCTTTCCGGACTTCCGGCCCAAGTCCATCCTGGACGCCGGTTGCACCGTGGGCCACAACACACTTCCCTGGGCCCAGACTTTCCCGGACGCTGAAGTCACCGGCATTGATGTGAGCGCCGGCCTGGTGCGCTACGCGGCGGCTCGCGCCAGCGCCTTCGGCAAGCCGGTGCGTTTCATGCAGATGAACGCCACCCAGCTGGATTTTCCCGACGCCAGTTTCGACCTGGTGTTTTCTTCCATGTTCCTGCACGAGCTGCCTCTCAAGGACATCCGGGCCTTCTTCCGGGAGGCGCACCGGGTGCTGAAGCCGGGCGGGTTGTTCCTCAACATGGAGCTGCCACCGAACAACAAGATGCAGGCCTACGACCGTTTCTATCTGGACTGGGACAGCTATTACAACAAGGAGCCCTGGTACAAACCGTTCCGCGATCAGGACTTCCCGCAGCTGTGCACTGCAGCCGGGTTCCCGGCCGACCGGTTTGTGGAAGCGGTGGTCCCGCGTTATACCTATACGCCCGAGGCTGAGTTCGCTGCCCGGGTTGCCAGCGGCGCCCAGTTCGATGACCGGACGGGGCGTCTGGGTGAAGAGATCGAGTGGTACGCCTTTGGCGCCTGGAAGCAGAAGTCATGAATGAGCCATTGACCCGGCGCAAGCCCAGGATTCCCCTGAATCACAGGGGCAAGCGGCCCCGTTTCTTCGAAGCCAGCGGCACGGATGAGCTTATGAGCATGGTCCTGGAACTGACCGCGGAGCTCTGGGTGGTCAAGAAGCGCCTGTACCTGCTGGAGCGGGTCGCGGGTCAGGCCGGTGTGCCCTTGACGCCGGAGATCGAGGCCTATGACCTCAACCAGGAAGAAGTAACGGAACTGGATGGGCGCCGGCGACTGCTCATCGCGACGGTGCTGCGCTCCCTGGAAGTGGACCATACTGGCCGAAGCAAAATGCGCGAAGAGATGGAAATCATGGGCGCACCTGCCCAGTCCCAGTCCCAGGCCCCGGCCCAGGGCCAGATCTAGGAGCTGCGCCCACGGGTCACCCCCAGGGGCCAGCGCGACCGTCTGCAGCGACTGAATGTGATTTATCCGCAGCTCTTCAGCGCCACCACCATCGGTGGTGTGCCCGTGCGCAATCGCATCGCCCACGCGTCCATCGTGTCCCGCTTCGTGCAGGACGGCCGGGCGACGGATCGGCTGATCAACTACCTGGCCAGCCGGGCCCAGGGCGGGACGGGCCTCATCGTCACTGAGCCCGT
>JBBQJK010000367.1:0-2876 GCA_038325835.1 Gammaproteobacteria bacterium | reverse complement strand
GTGTAGGAGCCCGAAAGCCGCAACCCCCCGGGCAGGCGCGCGAGGGCGGTGATCTCGACGCCCCGGCGCTTGCTTTCGCCGTCCAGATTTTCTGCGGTAAACGCGCCCGTACCTGGATCGAAAGCGAAGCCGTTGATCTCTTGCTCAAGATCTTCATGAAAGTACGTGGCGCCGAGACTGACCCGGCCTTCGAACAGGGGCTGATCAAGACCCGCCTCCCAGCCTTTGGAGGTTTCGGGCTCCAGGTCGGGATTACCGATGAACTGGTCAGGGAAAAAGCCGAACCGTTCGACAAATGTAGGGGCCTTCTGGCCAGTCCCGTAACTGGCGTGCAGGCGCGTCCGGGTGCCTTCGGTGGTCCAGGCCGTCGTGGCTCGATAGGTGGCGACATTGTCGTAGTCGCTGTTGTTGTCGTACCGGGCACTGAGGGAAACAGAGGAGCGCGGCAGCGGGCTGTAGATCCCTTCGATGACTGCGGCAGTCGTCCGTTGGTCCTGCTCCTGATTGGGGTCCAGATCCTGGGTCGGATCGCCAGGATCAACAACGAACACAGCGCCTGTCTGACGGAAGTCCTGTTTCTCGTGGACGAGGGCGAAAGTCACGGAGTTCCCGGGGGCGTCGGCGATCCGGGGCGTGAACTGCCAGGAAGTCTGGTAGTAGATGCCGTACTTATCCGCCGCTGTAGAACCGTTAGGACCGAAGTCGTTCGAATCCTTCGTATCGGTAGTGGTCCAGGCTGCCCGGAGCGACTGCGTCCACCGCTCATCCATCAGCTTCAGGGTACCGCCGGTGCGGAAGTAGCCGAGGTCTACGTCTGTGGTATCTGGCGAATCGGCTGGCAGGCTCGTCGAGAAGTCGCTGGCGTCAAAGTCCTTGGTGGTGCTGGTGTAGCGACCGACGAAGTCCAGCTCCAGGTGGTCTGCCGGGCTGCCTGCCAGCGTCAGCGACCCCGTCGTGTTCTCGTAGCCATCCTCCTCGTTACCCGAGCGTGAGCTGTTGGAGCCATGGGATTTTACTCTCGAGAGCGAGAGCCCTGTGCGGGCGCCCAGCAGCTCGCCAGAGACACGGCCGCCGCCGCTGTAGGTGTCGAAAGCGCCGCCTTCCACAAACCCCGTTGCCGAGAACTCGTCCGTCGGCTGGCGCGTAATGACGTTGATCACGCCGGCCAACGCGTCACTGCCCCAGAGGGCGCTCTGGGGTCCGCGGACCACTTCGATGCGCTCCACGTCCCAGGTAATCAGGTCCTGAAAGGCGAATTCGTCGTTCCCTGCGGGATCATTGGCCTCGATGCCGTCGATCAGGACCAATACCTGGTTGGCCTCTGCACCCCGGAACCGGACCTGGGTCTGGGCGCCGATACTGCCCGAACGGCTGACCGCAACGCCGGGCACATCCTGCAGCAGATCCACGGCAAAGACCGATTGCCGGGCGTCGATCTGCTCCCGGTCGATGACGGTCACCGAACTGCCGGAGGCGCTGAGCGGAATGGGTATGCGGGAGGCGGTGACGACGAGGGTGTCGCGGATCTCCTGCGCGGTGACAGTTGTGGTAGCGGCGGCGGTCGCCATAAACACGGATAAACAGGCGGAAATACGCACACGATTCTCCCCATGACACGCTCACACCCGAGCGTGAGAATCGTCGGGAACGGGGGGAGAACAGTGACGCCCGCGCCGGCCTGAAGCCGACGCAGGAGTAACACGCAGCCAACAGGGCTCGTGTCGTCACGTGGTCTCCACCCGAGACCTGACGATCCGATGACACCTGCCGGCCGGTATACGGGCTCGCGCGGGGGAGGCAGACTTTTCGGTCTGCATCCGGAGCCATCGCCTTCCCAGGCGCTTGTGCCCAGTGGCTCGTGTGATGGCCCTGATCCTGCGCTTACCGTTGCGGGGGCAGCGGCGGCGTTGTCGGCCCTTCTTCGAGGAGAGGTCGACGCACCGCACTTCCCGTTAAACCCTTCGGTCTGGCTGACCGTCAGGCACCGGCAGGAACAGTCTTTAAGTTAGCTGCGCTGCTCTGGCCCGTCAAGCACGGGCGCCTGTAGGAGTGCCTTTAGGCGCGTTCGATATCCATCGCGCCTAAGGGCGCTCCTTCAGGCGCCCCCGGAAGCAGGGCGATGTCCCCATGGGCATTGGTGTACTCCTCATAGGGCGCATCGAAGAGGCGCGCCAGGTTCGCGGGAGTGAGCGCGGCGCGAGCTGTGTCCAGCAGCCAGGTGCCGTCCGTGAACAGCAGCAGGGTGTGGCTTGCAAACCTCAACGCCAGCCAGGGATCGTGCAGCGTCATGATCACGCCCCGGCCCGCCGCAGCCAGCGAGCGGAACCGCTCCAGCACGGCGATCTGGTGGCGGGGATCCAGGTGGTTGACGGGTTCGTCCAGCAACAAGACCGCCGGATCCTGGGTTAGAAGGCGGGCCAGAGCGAGCCTCCGCCGTTCACCGCCGGAGAGTGTGGAGACGAGGCGGTCGCCGTAGTCGCCGAGGCCCATCGCCAGCAAAGCCGCCAGGGCTTGCGCTAGATCGTCTGGAGAATCGGTGGTCCGGCCGGCTTGGTGCGGATGCCTGCCCATCAGGGCGGTTTCCAGCACAGTGGCGGGAAAGGTTTCTGCATCATCCTGCAGCAGCAGGCCCAGGCGCTGGGCAATCTCCCGGCGTCGCAGCCGCGCCATCGAGTCCCTGCCCAGGCTGATGAACCCCTTGCCCGCGGGCCGGAGGCCCGCCAGCGTGTGGAGGGTCAGGGTCTTGCCGACGCCATTGGGGCCGAGGAGGCAGACCACGTCCCCGGCGCTCAGGTTGAAGGTGAGGTCCCGCACCAGCGCCCGGCCGGCGACGCTCACGGAAACTCCAGAGCAGGTCAACATCGTGGGAGAGGCAC
>JBBQJK010000366.1:0-2910 GCA_038325835.1 Gammaproteobacteria bacterium | reverse complement strand
CGTCACAACCCTTATGAAGACCTTTGCGCGCCGGTCGGTCCGGCACTGCCTCCTGGCTGCTGCGCTGATACTCGGCGGGGCGGCCAACGCGGCCACCGTCACGTTCACGGGCGTCGCCAATTCTGTCGACCGGGGTGGGATCTACACCGGGTACTATCGCCTGCAGCTCGACTCCGAGACGATTCTTGGAATGTGCGATGCCCGCTTCAGTCAGGTCGGTTCCACCTGGACGGCCGATATCCGCAGCTACGCCGAGATCCAGAGTGGCGCCGTGGGCAAGTTCAACAGTCCATCAACCCCGGCCTCGCTGGCCAAGTACAGCCAGGCGGGCTGGCTCTTCAGCCAGATCGGTACTCTGGCCGGCAACGACTACGCGGGACAGGCCGATATCCAGGAGGCCATCTGGAAGATCATGGCGCCGGGTTACACGCTGATTGGCAGCGGCGCGGGTAGCTGGTTCGCGGCGGCCACGAGCGGGATCTACGACAGCTTCAACTGGAGCGGCGTCATGCGCGTCGTCACGCCGTTCCCCCTGATCCAGAACTCGATCGACCTGCAGGAGTTCCTGGTGGGCCCGGGCATCGCCGTGGTGCCGGTGCCCGCAGCAGTCTGGCTATTTGGCTCTGCGCTGGGCGTTCTGGCTCTAGGCAGGCGCCGCCGCGCCTGACGGCAGGTACTGGGCGACCCCGGCCATACACTTCTCGGCCACAACCGTCCTCGCCACTATCTCTCCGCTCTGTAAATCCAGCCTCACTAAGTCGCCGCTGAACCAGTTGCCCACGTAGGCGTGGGTCCCGCATCGGGCGTCGATGATCGACCAGCCGAAGCCAGGCAGCCTGAAGGTCCGCAGCCACACCCCATCCTGCGTGAGCGAATCTACCCGGTTCCCCATGCACACCATGAGCGTGCCGTCCGGGGTGAGGGACAGGTCGAAGTGCATCATCGTCCGGTCGCCCTCCGTGCCCCGGCGCAGGTCCGTGAGCTGGCATCCGTTCGTCAGATCGAACTGCATCAGGCGCGGCCCGGTCTCGGAGACATAGAAGAGCCGGCTCTGGTCCGACGACAGCACCGAGTGCGTCACCCCCATGCTCCCGCTCATGCCCCCGTGGACCTCCGGCTCGCAGATTTCCACCAGTTCGCCGTCGAGGGTGTAGCGCCAGAGATCGCCATCGCCCAGGTGTGTCCGGTGACCCGGTAACGGCGGGTGACGGGTCGTCAGCGGTTCGGGCTGGTGATCTCCGTCCAGGGATTCGGTAAAGAGCAGCGTGTCATCCGCCATGAAGTGCACCTTTGAGAAGGCGCGCATGTCGAACTGCAGGTTGGGCAACTGGCGGCCCGACGGCTCCACCCGGACCGTGGTCCAGGCCCAGGGATCCTGGGCCCAGAGCGTCCCGTCGGGGGCAAAGTTCAGGCCGTAGATGAGGTGGGTCGTGCCCTCGACCCACAGGACGCCCTTGGCGTTCAGATCGGCGTCGAACTGGAGGATCCGGCCCCGGCCAGCGTGGTCGTCCGTGGCGCTGTTCAGCAGCGTTGCTCCAACAAACACATCGCCGGGGGCGAAGGGCTGCAGCGTGGATGCCGGGCCGTCCGCGCCGCGGCTCTGCCTCGGCGTGGCATCCAGCGGGAGATTGGGGTAGTGGGAGATCGAGGTCATGGGCAGACCGACAAGCGAACGGATACAGTGGATATCATAGGCGTGCACCGAATGGGAAAGCTGATGAGTCAATCCCCCTACGACTGGCAAGACCCCCTGGCGCTGAACGACGAGCTGACGGCCGACGAACGCCTGGTCCGGGATGCTGCCCGGGACTATGCCCAGGGCCGACTCCAGCCCCGGGTGATCGAGGCGAACCGGCAGGAGCATTTTGACTTGGCCATTCTCCGGGAGATGGGTGAAGTGGGCCTGCTGGGCGCGAGCATTCAGGGTTATGGCTGCGCCGGCGTGTCGTCGGTGGCCTACGGCCTGATTGCCCGGGAAGTGGAGCGGGTGGACTCCGCCTACCGCTCTGCCATCAGCGTGCAGTCGTCGCTGGTCATGCACCCCATCCACGCCTACGGCACCGAAGCCCAGAAGGATCGCTACCTGCCGAAGCTCGCCACCGGCGAGTTCATCGGCTGCTTTGGGTTGACGGAGCCGGGAGCGGGCTCGGATCCCGGCGCGATGCGCACGCGCGCGAAGCCGGCGAAGGGCGGCTGGACCCTGACTGGCACCAAGACCTGGATCAGCCACAGCCCGATCGCGAACGTGTTCGTGGTGTGGGCGAAGGACGACACCGACACGATCCGTGGCTTCCTCTTCGAACGGGGTGGCTCAGGGCTGGAAACGCCAGCGCTGAAAAACAAGATGTCGCTGCGCGCCTCTATTACCGGCCAGATCGTGCTGCAGGACTTCTTTGTGCCCACCGAGGCGCTGCTGCCCGGAGGAACGGGACTGAAGGGGCCCTTCGGTTGCCTGAACAACGCCCGCTACGGCATCGCCTGGGGCGTGCTGGGCGCAGCGGAGTTCTGCTGGCACGCGGCCAGGGACTACGCCCTGGAGCGGCACCAGTTCGGCAAACCGCTGGCGGCAACCCAGTTGGTCCAGCTGAAACTGGCGAACATGCAGACGGAAATCGCCCTCGGGCTCGCCGGCTGCCTGCGTGCGGGCCGGCTCAAGGACTTGGGGCGCCTGCCCCACGAGGTGGTGAGCCTGCTCAAGCGCAACAACTGCGGCAAAGCGCTGGACATCGCGCGCGCGGCCCGGGACATCCATGGCGCCAACGGCATCTCCGACGAATACCAGGTGATTCGGCACATGATGAATCTGGAGACGGTGAACACCTACGAAGGTACCCACGACATTCATGGCCTCATCCTGGGCCGCGCCCAGACCGGCATCCCCGCTTTCTGAGAGGCACCGGGTTTGCAATC
>JBBQJK010000365.1:0-2940 GCA_038325835.1 Gammaproteobacteria bacterium | reverse complement strand
CTCTCCACCACCATGACCGTCCGGCTGGGTTCCATGCTGGTGGTCGGCTTCGGGGTGATGATCGCAGCGCTCAAGTTCCTTCAGAGCTGAGTGCTAGCACGCGATCGAGATAGCTCGTCTGGACTTTCTTTGCCATCAGGTCCTCCAGCTACACCGCCGCGGTATGAGTCTTGAGATAGTTGCTGACTGCCGAACCCTCGATCAGAAAGAAGAGCTCCTCGCCTAGCCGCGCGAAGAGCCAAGGCGCTTCAGTTGGTCCTTGACGAGCTCCCTCATCTCGGCAATGCACACCTCGATGCCGGCGGTGCGCACATCAGTTCCCCTGAACGTCCCCCGGCACGGCCGTTCTGTCCGCCCCTGCAACCGCACCGCCGCAGGCCTGCAATGGAGCTGTAATCGAGTTCCGGTTATATAGCTGGGTGAACCCGATCCTCGCGCCAGAAATTCTGAGCTTTACCAGCACACCCGCGAATCCAGAGTTGCGACTCTCGCTGCGCCGGGCCTATCGAAGCGGGGATTCCATCTTCGTGGTGCGTAGCGGCCAACTGAGGTCGGTCAGGGTCCTGGACTACGTCGAGAACGGAGTCGACGGCGGGGTGTCCGTCACCGTGACGATTGTTCCCGGCAAGGTGCTGCTGGAGCCGGGAATCCGGGCTGCCTGACCCCCCGTTATCACCCCATCTCCGAACCGTCAGAAGACTGCAATGCAGGCCGATTACTGTGGATTCCTCAGGGCCGGGGCAGGCACGAGCTCACGTCGCCACCCCCTGTAGCACAACATCGGCGCGGCTGCCGCCCCGGCCCACCTCAATCGCGGGCTGTGAAGTGCCTGGAAAAGCCCGATTCTTCGGCAAACCGCTAATTGGCCGGTGGTTCTCGCCGACGGTCGCAGACGGCACGGCCGACGTCCGGCTGGTCAGTAAAGAAGGCCACCATGCCCTGCTTGAGCGCTGCGTCGATTTCCCCCGCCAGATTGCCACGGCCGGAAGGCAGGGAACCCCGCTGAAAACGCGCCTCAAGGTAGGTGTTCTCCGCCCGGAACGTCCAGCCGTGGATCTCCAGGCCCGCGGCCCGCGCTGCTGTGACGAAGCTGCTGCCGCTGAAAATCATCTGCTTGGGTGCCCCCACGCCCTGCGCATACCGGGCAATGGCCGCCAGGTCCAGGTCATCGTGTGCCTCGACAAGCTGGATAAGTGGCAGCGGCGTCAGCGGACGCAGGCGACGCAGGCTTTCAGCGTCGAAGGACTGGATGAATACCGGGGAACCTGCAGTCGCAATCCCGCCCGCACCCAGCGCCGCGATAAGGGCCTGCTCGGGATCCAGACCGCGGCCGCGGAACCAGGCGGGTTCCTTGAGCTCCGGATAGATGCCGACAGGGCGACCGCGCTTCAACCCTTCTTCGCTGGCCAGGCCGATGACCTCTGCAAAGGTAGAAATGCCGAAGGCATTGTCGAAGACCGTGTTTCCCGGCCGCACCGCGGGACGTGTCTCCCGGGCCCGAAGGCGCTGCAATTCGGCGAGCGTGAAATCGTCCACGAACCAGTCGTCAATCTCCGTTGCGCCGACCGTTCGGCGGCGGCGCTTCCCGCTGAACTCCCGAAGGTCGGCGACGTTGGTGCTGGAGCTGAGCACCACGTCGTGCCGGGCCACAAGCACGCCGTCGCGGGTCTGGACGAGATCGGGTTCGATGAAGTCAGCGCCAAGCTGAATGGCGAGGCGGTACGCCGGCAGCGTGTGCTCCGGCAGATACCCGCTCGCGCCCCGGTGGGCAATCACCAGGCAGGATTCCCACGCCGCGGCGGCGTGGCCTGGAGACACCGGAACCAGGAGAGCCAGCAGTAACAGCCGCATAAGGGCCGGCCCTGTGCAGGCGGGTAACCCAACCTTAGGGAGCATAGGGACGAACCGTAGGGTCCCAGGATGACAACAAGATTTCCGCTGTGTAAACGGGCGATTGTCGCGAGCGGCTGGAGCGCGCTGGGCGCCGCTGCCGGGTGCGCGGGCCCCGAGGGGGCGGGATATGGGCACTACGATCGCCACCAAGGCCGACCTCTGACTGCTGCGCCAGGAGTCCGCCTAGCTGCGCTAGGACCTGGATATCCAATCCATCGGCTTGCACAAGGACCTCGAGTTCCTCTCCACCACCATGACCGTCCGGCTGGGTTCCATGCTGGTGGTCGGGTTCGGGGTGATGATTGCGGTGCTCAAGTTCCTTCAGAGCTGACGGCTCGCACGCGAGCGGGATAGCCCTGGCGGCCGCCTAACGGGCTTCCTGCTGCTTGCGTTTGGCAACCTCGCGCTTGCGCTGTTTCGCCTGCTCGAAGAACTCGTCCCAGCCTGGCCGGACTTCCTTCTCCATCAGGTCACTGAGGTACACGGCCGCAGTCTTCGGTGATTCGGCGTAGTGGATAAACCGCCAGCCCTCCGCCGTTTTCCGGAAGACGCCACTCACACGCACGTCCTCGCCGATGGGTTTGCTGGCGATGGTCTTCATCTCGAAGTGCCAGTTCCAGATGCCGATGGCAAGATCCGGCGCGATCTGCTTGACGCGTACATCTTCGGCAAACATCCGGATCGCCTCGATGACCGGCACGGGCCGCGGCGGGTCGAGGTAGCCCCGCAGGCGGTCCCAGCCTACAAACCATTCGGCCTGCTCCTCGGCGAGGTACGTGGGGTAGGCCTCTGCCGGGTCCCACAGCCCGAGCAGTGTGGCGTAGTCCTGCGAGTTCCAGCGGTTGGCGGTTTCCTCAACGAGGGCTTTCACGCCAGTGCGCACCTCGTCCGGCACCGCCGGTTCGACGCGCTGGCCGATCGCTTTGTGGCCGCCGGCCAGTGCGACTGGCTGGCCAGCTTGGAGAGCACCCCGCGCAGCACATTGTTGGCGTAGCAGTAGCAGCCCGGCCCTTCCGGCCGCCCCATCGCGATCAGGTCAAAACCGTT
>JBBQJK010000364.1:0-2962 GCA_038325835.1 Gammaproteobacteria bacterium | reverse complement strand
TATCCAGCGCCTGATGGTCACCGGTCTCTATACGCTGCTGCATGGCGTTGACCCGCGCCAGGTACATGCCTGGTATCTGGCCGTCTACGTGGACGCGGTTGAATGGGTGGAATTGCCCAACGTGCTGGGCATGAGCCAGTTTGCCGATGGCGGCGTGATGGCCAGCAAACCCTATGCAGCTACCGGCAAGTACATCGAACGCATGAGCAACCATTGCACCGGCTGCCGCTACAAGCCGGCGCAGCGCACGGGTGAGCGGGCCTGCCCGTTCACCACGCTTTACTGGGACTTCCTGGCTCGCCATCAGGTACTGCTGGCGAGGAACCCTCGTATGGCGCTGCAGGTGAAGAACCTCTTGCGCATCGCACCTGTCGAGATGACTGCCATCGCTGATCGAGCGCGGGCTATCCGCAGCGGCGCACTGGAAAATTCACCAAATTCTTGAATCGGGGATTACTGCGCGCGGCCCCGCCTACCCCGCCCCGCGCAACTGCTCCACGATCGCCGGATTCTCCAGCGTCGAGATGTCCTGGGTGATGGGCTCGCCCCGGGCGATGGCCCGCAACAGGCGCCGCATGATCTTCCCCGAGCGGGTCTTGGGCAGGTTGTCAGCGAAGCGGATGTCGTCGGGCTTGGCGATGGCGCCCAGCTCCTTGCCCACGAACTCCCGCAGCTCGGCGGCGAACTTCTCCGCATCCTTCCCCTCGGGCCGCTGGCCCTTCAGCACCACGTACGCAAAGATCGACTCGCCCTTGATCTCGTGGTGACGGCTCACCACCGCCGCCTCCGCCACCCGCGGGTGCGCGACAAAGGCGCTCTCCACTTCCGCGGTGCCCAGCCGGTGGCCCGACACTTTTAATACGTCGTCTGCCCGGCCCAGCACCCAGAAGTAACCGTCCGCGTCCCGGTGCGCCGTGTCCCCCGCCACGTAGTAGCGGTTGTCGAACTTCCCCCAGTAGGTTGAGAGGTAGCGGTCGTTGTCGCCCCAGATCGTGCGCAGCATGGACGGCCAGGGCTTGCGTACCACCAGCCAGCCGCCCTGATTCGGATTCGTCACTGTGTCGCCGTCTTCATCCACGATGGCCATATCGATGCCCGGAATCGGCGTGGTGCAGGAGCCCGGCTTGGTGGACGTCACGCCGGGCAGCGGGCTGAGCATCGCGGCTCCCGTTTCCGTCTGCCACCATGTGTCGACGATAGGGCAGCGGGTTTTGCCGATCACCGTGTGATACCAGATCCAGGCTTCCGGATTGATGGGCTCCCCCACCGTGCCCAGCAGGCGCAGCTTCGACAGGTCGTACTTGTTGGGGAACTCGTCGCCCAGTTTCATCAGCGCCCGAATGGCCGTGGGCGCCGTGTAGAAGATGGTCACGCCAAGGCGCGCGCAGATGCTCCAGAAGCGGCCCGCGTCGGGATACACCGGCGCCCCCTCGTACATGACGATGGTCGCACCCGCGGCCAGTGGCCCGTAGCAGACGTAGGTGTGGCCCGTGACCCAGCCCACGTCGGCCGTGCACCAGAACACATCGTCCTCCCGGAAATCGAAGATCCACTGGGAGGTGAGCTTGGCGTTGAGCAGGTAGCCCGCCGTCGAATGCTGCACGCCCTTGGGCTTGCCCGTGGAGCCAGAGGTGTAGAGCAGGTAGAGCGGGTGCTCCGCGTTCACCCAGGTGGGCTCGCACTCGGTCGCCTGGCCCCGCACGGCGTCAGACCACCAGAGATCCCGACCTGACTGCATCGGCACGGCTCCGCCGGTGCGCTTCAGCACGATGACCTTCTCCACGGTCTTGCAGCCAGTGGCCAGCGCCTCGTCCACCGCCTGCTTGAGTTCGAGCGCCTTGCCTGCGCGCCAGCCACCGTCGGCGGTGATCACCATCCTGGTGCCCGCGTCTTCGATCCGGTCCCGGAGCGAGTTGGCCGAGAAACCGCCGAAGACGACCGAGTGGGTGGCGCCAATGCGGGCACAGGCCTGCATCGCGATCACGGCCTCCGGCACCATTGGCAGGTAGATGACCACCCGATCCCCGGGTTGAATTCCCTGGGCCTTGAGCGCGTTGGCCAACTGGCAAACCTCCGCGGTGAGCTGCCCGTAGGTCAGCGTCCGGGCATCGCCGGCCTCGCCCTCGAAGATGATTGCGGGCTTGGCCTCCCGCGCCCCCCCGTGGGCAGCAAGGTGCACGTCGAGGCAGTTGAACGACGCGTTGAGCACGCCATCCGTAAACCACCGGTAGTTCGGCGCCCGGGAATCATCGAGGATCTGGCTGAAGGGCCGGTGCCAGCGCAGCTCTTCCCGCGCCAGCCGGCCCCAGAAGGCGACGGAGTCCCGGGCAGCCTCGGCGTTGAGCGCCGCAAAATCGGCAGGCTTGACCCGCGCAGCTGCCGTGAAGGCAGTCGACGGCGGGAACTTCCGGTTCTCATGGAGGACGGATTCGATGTTGGACATGAATTAATTGGGCGTGAGGGCAACGATGCGCTTGCTGACCGGGTCGTCCTCAAAGTCCCGCAGGAAAATCTCGAGAGAGTCGCCGGCCAGTTCGGGATTACCGCCATCGTAGAGTTCGAGAATCTTGGTAAGCCGGCGCTCCCGGGGCTGAACCACGCTGGACGCTGCCGCCGCGGGCGGCTCGGCCTCGCTGGCAGGCGCCCCAGCCTGCTGGCCAGCGGTCCGGGCACTCGAGAGCGACTGCACCTCCAGCGCCTGGTCTTCCTGGGCAGCGGCCACCTGATTGGCCAGCACCAGCTCCTTGCGAATCAGGGCAATCGCGGCGTCCAGGTCCTGGACCTGGGAACCTTCCAGCTCGAAGAAAGGCGGCGGTGGCAAGGGCGCCGGCTCCAGTTCAATCACTTCGGCGTCCTGCCCGGCAGACGCTGCGGACGCGGCCTTGCTCTCCTCGCCCCGCTCCCGCGCGCGCTTGGCGAACAGGGAGCCATCGAGAGCGTCATCGCCCGAGTCAGAGGGTGA
>JBBQJK010000363.1:0-3011 GCA_038325835.1 Gammaproteobacteria bacterium | reverse complement strand
GGCCCCCAGCCAGCCAAGGTGCTGTCCGCTACGCGTCAAGCGGGCTGACCTCCCCGGGTGCAGCGCGGGATGCACGTCCGCGACCCACTCGAACTGCTGAGGATCGCCGAGCAGAGCAAGGACCGCCTCGACGTCTGACTTGGTATCGAAGAAATCCAGCGGTCTGGCCGAACAGCCCCACTGCTCGGGCACTACGGCTCCGGCAGCAAGCCCGGCCAGGACCTCCTCCTCCACAAGCCCGTCAGGCCCCGGCAGGAACCGTATGCCGGCCTCAAACAGCCGCACCCGACGCTGCTGACGGGCCAGATTGTGCTTGAGTGCCTGAACCAGGCCGGGCCAGAGGCTCTGGCGCATTACGGCCAGCTCAGCGGAGAGTGGATTGAGCAGAGCTACGCCCTCCTGCCCACCCGCGAAGAGACGATCCTGCTCCCGCTCAATGAAGCTGTAGGTAATGGCCTCCTGGTAACCCCTCTGGACCAAGGCCGCGCGCAGCAAGTCCGTACTTACCAGAGCGGCTGGAGCCTCCCCGAGACGGGTCACCTGCATTCCCGGATGCATTGCGATCCGGTCATAACCGTGGACGCGGGCAACCTCCTCGATCAGGTCGACCTCAACAGCGATATCGAACCGAAAGGCAGGGGGTTGAACTTGCCAGCCCTCGACCACAGCCTCGACCGCCATGCCAAGGTCACGGAGAATCTTCTCCACTGCGGTATCCGGTACCTCATCGCCCAGCACCCGGACAAGCCTGGTCCGGCGAAGGGTGACCGGGCCACGCGGCAAAACTCCAGACCCTGAGGACTCACAAGCACTGGCCGCCCCGCCCGTAATGGCGAGCAACAGTTCGGCTGCGCGCTCGAGAGCACGCTGCTGACCCGTGGGATCAACACCGCGCTCGAAACGGGTTGCTGCATCCGTCTGCAGGCCCAGCCGGCGGGCTCGACCCGCAATCACTGCGGGACTGAAGAATGCCGACTCCAGAAGAATACTGGTGGTTGTGGCGGACACCGCCGTGCGGGCGCCGCCCATAACACCCGCGATACCGACGGATCCGGTCCGGTCAGCAATCACGAGAACATCGGCATCGAGACTGACGTCAGCGCCCGTCAGCAACTTGAGCGGCTCGTGCTCCCGGGCGCGACGTACAACCAGTGGACCGTCGACCTTATCCAGGTCATAGGCATGCAGCGGTTGCCCCAGCTCAAGCATCACGAGGCTGGTGACATCAACGACGGGATGGATGGACCGAATCCCGCTTCTACGGAGACGCTCCTGGAGCCAGACAGGTGATCGGGCCTCTGCGCTAATACCCTGGATGGTGCGGACGACGAACACCGGACAAGCCACCGAATCCTCAATGCTCACGACTACGGAGTGAGCGGCTTGGGTAACTACCGGCAACGGCGCGGGCTCTGTGAAGTGCAGCCCGGTGGTGGCGGCCAGATCCCGTGCAATACCAAGGATCGAAAAGCAGTCGGCCCGGTTTGGTGTGATCTTGAGATCGAGAATCTGATCATCGAGCCCCATGGCCGCCACGATCGGCTTACCAGGCACCGCAGAGTGATCAAGCTCGAGAAGGCCCTCGGCGCCTCCAGCCGCACCCATATCGCCCAGCAGTCCCAGTTCGGCCCTTGAACACAGCATGCCCGCAGAATCGACCCCCCGCAGGACGGCACTCCGGATGACGAGGCCTCCTGGCAATGCGGCCCCCGGCAAGGCGACCGGATACGTGCCGCCGGCGCGGACATTTGCAGCCCCGCAGACGATCTGCAGGGCGCTACCACCAACGTCGACCTGGCAGACCCGCAGGCGATCCGCATTTGGGTGGGGCGAGATTGCCGTAACGCGCCCGACAACCACGTTGTCCAGTGACGGCCCGGCCTGTTCTACGCTTTCAACTTCAAGACCCTGCATGGTCAACTGGTGCACCAGCACGCCGGTGTCTCCGGGCGGGTCGACCAACTCGCGTAACCAGCGTTCACTGAACCTCATGACTACTACCCATTAGCCGCTTCAGTGAAACTGGCGCAGGAAACGAAGGTCGTTCTCGAAGAGCAGGCGTATGTCGTCGATGCCATAACGAAGCATCGCCAGCCGCTCGACGCCCATGCCGAAGGCATAGCCCGTATACTTTTCCGGATCTATTCCTGCGTTCTGCAGGACCTGTGGATGCACCATTCCGCAACCCAGCACCTCGAGCCAGCGGCCCGACTCAGACAAGACATCCACCTCTGCAGAGGGCTCGGTGAACGGAAAGTACGACGGCCTGAAGCGCACGGTCGCAGGACGCTCGAAGAAGCGCTCAACGAACTCCGCCAGCATGGCCTTGAGATTGGCAAAGCTGACGTTGGTATCAACAACCAGCCCCTCAACCTGATGGAACATCGGAGTGTGGGTGGTATCAGAGTCGCAGCGGTACACACGACCCGGCGCGATCAGTCGAATCGGCGCGCCCTGCCGCAGGAGGGCCCGAATCTGCACGGGTGACGTGTGGGTGCGCAGGAGGCGGCCATCCGGCAGATAGAAGGTATCGTGCATGGCCCTGGCGGGATGGTCAGCAGGGATGTTAAGGGCCGTGAAATTGTGGAAATCGTCCTCGACCTCAGGCCCTCGGTGAACCGAAAAGCCCGCTCCACAGAATATCTTCTGGATGCGCTGAAGCGTCAAAGTAACAGGATGGACACCGCCGGAACTTTGACCACGCCCACCGAGGGTGACATCGATCGAGCCACTGCGCAGCTCTGCGTTAAGCGCCTCAAACTCGAGTTGCTGCCGGCGGCCGTCGAGAGCCTGCGTCAGCGACAGCTTGGCCAGATTGATGGCTTGACCATCGGTACGTCGCTGCTCCTCAGACATGCTGCCCAGCTGCTTGAGGAGGGCGGTAAGCTCGCCCTTCTTGCCCAGATAGCGCACGCGCACGGCGTCCAGTGCCACCAGGTCATGGGCAGCCGTCAACGCCTCCCGGGCCTGCTCCAACAGCGACTCGACGTTATCCATCACCGCTAATCATT
>JBBQJK010000362.1:0-3019 GCA_038325835.1 Gammaproteobacteria bacterium | reverse complement strand
AGTAACCAGCGCGTTCAGGTCCTGGAAGACAGCATTGCCTCCCTGGATGTCTCCGCGCTCAGCGAGGACCACGGCGTGACCGTCGATCCCCTTGTCGCCCGCAGCATTGAAGTGATCAAGGGCCCGGGCACCCTGCTCTATGGCAACGCCGCGGTCGGGGGCGTGGTCAATGTCCTGACCAACCGCATTCCGGAGAGCAGGCTGCAGAAGCCCTTCGACGGTGCCCTTGAGCTGCGGGGCGACACGGTGTCGGAACAGCGGTCCGGTGCCCTGCGCCTGGATGGCCAGGTGGGCGATTTCGCCCTGCATGCCGATGGCTTCCGCCGGGACAGCGACAACATCGACATCCCCGGCCGCGCCCTGTCGGACCGGCTCGTTACCGAACTCGAGGCCAGTGGCGAGGAAGTCCCGGCCAATCCCGACGGTGTGGTGTACGGCAGCGACGGCAAGACCGAGGGGTGGTCGGTCGGCGGCTCCTACCTGATCGGTGAGCGCGGCTACCTTGGTGCCTCAGCCACCCGCTATGACGCCAACTACGGCACGCCAGGCCCGGAGTCCCAGCCGGACGGCAGCAGCGTGCGCATCGACATGGAGCAGCGCCGCTATGACCTGAGTGGCGGCCTCGAGAAGCCGTTCACGGGCATCAGCGCGATTCGCGTCCGGACCGGACATAGCGACTACACCCATACGGAGTTCGAACCGGATGGCGCTGCCGGTACAACATTCACCCAGGATGGCAACGAGTTTCGCGTCGCTTTCGACCATGCCCCGCTAGCCAGCTGGCGCGGCACCTTCGGCGTCCAGTACAGCGCTGTCGATTTCAGGGCCGAGGGTGAGGAAGCCTTCATTCCACCCTCGACGACGGACAACCTGGGGCTGTTCCTGTTCGAGGAACGCCCGATCGGCGCGGTCAACCTGCAGGTTGGGGTCCGGTACGAGAATCAGAGCATTGACCCGGATCCCGAGGTTGCCCTACCGAACTACGACGACAGCAGCTGGAACGGTTCTGCCGGCGCTGTCTGGGAGTTTTCGCCGGAATACACGGCGGCGATCAACTACAGCTACGCTCAGCGTCACCCGAGCGCCACGGAACTCTACGCCAACGGCGCCCATGTCGCGCTGGCCCGCTTCGAGATCGGGGATCCGTCGCTGACGAAGGAGTCAACCAACACGGTGGATCTTGCCCTGCGCAAGTACGCAGGGGACGTGCAGTTCCTGGTGTCGGCCTTCTACAGCCAGTACGGTGACTTCATCTACGCGCAGCCGACCGGCGGGTTTGCCGGCGATGAAGAGCCGTTTCCAATCGTGCGGTATGTCGCGCAGGATGCGCAGTTTTACGGCGCTGAAGCCGAGGTCTCGTTTCCATTACTGGACGAGGACGTGAACAGTCTCAGGCTCAGACTGCTCACCGACTACGTCCGCGGCAAGCTCATGGATGGCGGTGGCAACCTGCCCCTGCTACCCCCCTGGCGGGTTGGCGTTGGACTCGACTACACACGGGGCGGTTGGCAGGCGGGTCTTGACGTCTTCAGGTATGACCGCCAAAGCAAGGTCGCTACCAACGAGTTGCCGACAGACGGGTACACGATGATCGGCGCGAACGTGGGCTATCGCCTGCCCACCCCGGGCGGCTCGCTGCTCCTGTTCCTGCAGGGCTCCAACTTAGCGAACGAGGAAGCCCGCCGCTCCGCATCACCGGTGAAGGACTACGCGCCACTTCCCGGCGTGAATCTGCTGGCAGGCGCCAAGATTGAGTTCTGACCGGGGCGGGGCCAGGACGGCAACGATCGTCTGGCCCTGAGTCAGAGGTAGGCGAAGAGGAAGACGAGCCCGCCGAGAAGGCCCAGCCGCTCTGGCCACTTCGGCGGGCTCTGCGTCGCGGCGTCGCGGCTCAGGGCAGGTCCGTCGTGCTCGTGACTGGCCACGCCGTGCAGGACGACGTGGAAGATTGAGCCCGCGACGAACGCCTGGAACCAGGCAACGCCAGGGCCCGTCAACAGGGTCAGGGCCGAGTCGCCGATCAGGTAACCCAGCACGGTCCCGCCGATCAGCAGGACCAGCACAGCGCCGGCCACCCATCGGCCGAATGCCGGCGCCAGCAGGAACCACAACGCAATGCCCTTCGGCATGTTGTGCAGGACGACGGCGAGGCCCTGCTCCTCCTGCACAGAATGGGCCTCGTGGCCGCCGGATTCGGCGCCCATCAGGAGCAGGCCATCGAGCATGCAGTGGGCCAGCAGGCCCAAGGCTCCGAGGGCCAGAAATACCACGTGTTCCCGATGTGCGCCGTCGTGGAACAGCCGCTCGACGAGCAGCGGGAAGCCGAGCCCCAGGGCGGCGAAGACCCACGCGGCCGGCCCGCCGGTGGCCATGGCTTCCGGCAGGATGCCGAAGAGAAACAAACCGGCGATGGTAATGAAGGCAAAGCCGTCCAGAAATGCGGTCGTTTTCCGGCCCAGCCTCCCGAGTTCGAAGAGGAGGGGGCCGGACAACAGCGCGACAATGGCGGCCAGCAGAAGCATTCAGGCAGTCTACTGGATGAGCAACAGGGCCAGGAAAATCCGCGCGGGCTTCATCTCACCTCGTCGAGAATCGAGCCCTCGGCGATCGGCCGGCCGATGGCCAGCTGCAGCTGCCAGCTGTCGTTGTCCACGTACCCCAGCGACAGGAGGAAAGGCCCGATGGGTGTACGTCCGCCCAGGGATCCGGAAATGCCGTAGAGCGCACCGTCGGTGACCTTATCGATACGCTCGCCCATCCGGCCGCCCTGGAGGCGCAGACCGGCGTAGAGCGCCTGGCCAAACAAGGACTGGATGTCGGCCAGCTTCCAGTAATAGCTGCTGCCCGCGTACCAGTAACCGGTACCGCGCAGCTCCCCGCGCTGCAGCCCCGGGAACGTCCGGATGCCGCCCAGCTGGAACTCCTGGGTCGGAGCCAGCGTGCCGTCGAGATCGTCACCGCCACCCAGGATCAGGCTGAGCGAATCACCGCGGAAGGGAAAGGATTTGGTAATCACGCC
>JBBQJK010000361.1:0-3020 GCA_038325835.1 Gammaproteobacteria bacterium | reverse complement strand
TGACCACCCCGTCCCCTGGTCGGCGCTCCGGTACTGCAGGAAGTCGGTAACGCCCTGAAGCTGTTTACCGGCCGCGCCGGCCAGCGTCAATGGGGAAGACCCTCAGGGAGCGAGTCTCTGCAGGAGTTCCGGCAGGGCACTGGCGCAGTCTTCCCGCCAGTGGAGGGTCAGCAGGTGGTCGGCCCGGGTGCGACCCAGGTTGACTGCCACCACGGGTTTGCCCGCGGCCACCGCATCCCGCACCAGCCGGAACCCGGAGTAGACCATCAGGGACGTGCCCACCACGAGCAGCGCATCCGCTCCCGCCACGGCGCTCTGCGCGCCGCCAGTCACGTCGGGCGGGACGGCTTCCCCGTAAAAGACCACATCCGGCTTGAGGATTCCGCCACACACCCTGCAGTCCGGAACCCGGAAGCTGCTGTAGCCCCGGTCGGCGGGCACGGCGTCGCCGTCGGGTGCTGGTTCGGCCAACGTTGCGCTCCAGCCAGGATTTTCCCGGCCCAGTTCTGCCTGCCAGCCGGCGCGGGGCAGGCGTGCGTTGCATCCCAGGCAACGCACGATGTCCAGGCGGCCGTGCAGGTCGAGTACGGCCTGGCTACCCGCAAGCTGATGCAGGCGGTCCACGTTCTGCGTGATGATCCCGGCCAGCAGCCCGCGCCGCTCCAGTTCTGCCAGAGCCTGGTGCGCTGCATTCGGCCGGGCACTCGCAAACCGGGGCCAGCCGAGCGCACTGCGGGCCCAGTAGCGACGCCGGACTTCCGGCCTGGTGATGAAGTCGGGGTAAAGAACCGGGCGTGAGTGCTTCCAGCCGCCGTCGACGTCCCGGTAATCCGGAATTCCCGAACCCGTGCTGCAGCCCGCTCCAGTCAGGGCCAGGACGTTGCGGTGTGGCCGCAGCAGCGTCGCCAGCGCTTCGGACGCGCCGTCGATGCCATTCTCTGGAGCGGATTCCTGCCACACGCGTAACTTTCGAAGCTGGTCCTGGCCCGGATTCGAGCCGCATCAGGCGGCCAGGTTGGCGGCGGCACCCAGCGCCTCATCGAGCTGGCGCTGGGGAATGCGGATCGAACCGGACTCCAGTACCCGCACGATGTCGCCCTGCCGGATGGGTTGCCAGAGTACTGGCCCGGCGGGCAGGCGTCGGCCAGCGCTGTCACTCACGAGCGCGATGTGGGGCCGGTTGGGTTCGTCGTCGCCCTGCCGGCGCACGATACCCAGCCGGCCATCAGCAATCTGCAGCCAGGAACCCGTGGGAAAAAGGCCGAGCGCCCGCATGAAGGTGCGCACGATGGCCGCGTCGAACTTCCGGCCGCGCAGGCTATTGACCAGGCGAATGGCGTCGTGGGCCGCCATGGCCGGGGCATACTTCCTCTCCTGCAGCAGGGCATCGTAGGTGTCCACGAGTCCTGCGAGCCGGGCGGCAATCGGGATCTGGGTGCCCCGGAGCCGACGGGGATACCCGCTGCCATCCAGGCGTTCGTGGTGGCCGAGAACTGCATCCTCCACCGTTTCGGAGATCGTCGCAGCCGAGCGGACCAGGTACAGCCCGCGGCGCACGTGCCGCTCCACGAAGCCACGCTCATGGGTGGTCAATGGCGTGGTCTTCGCCAGAATCATGATGGGTACTGAAATTTTGCCGATGTCCAGGAGCAGTCCGGCAAGCGCAAGCTCGCCGACAAACGCACGCTCAAACCCGATCCGCCTGCCTGCCAGAGCCATCAGCACTGCGGAACCGAGCGCGCGCCGATAAAGAAATCCTACCCGCAGTTCGGTGGCGAGCAGCCAGGGGATGGTGTCCGCATCCTCCACAAGACTGGCGACCACGGGTTCGAGCGCGCGGCGCAACGGCGTCAGCACCAGGTCTTCGGAGCGGCGCATGCCCTGCACGGCATGCGCAAACGCATGACTCAAGGCGCGCAGTTCCACCCGCTGCCGGGCGAGCGCTGTCGGCTGGTGGCAGGCAGACAGAGCCTCGACGTTCGCGGTCAGTCCTGTGCAAAACATCTCGCCCTCCCGGTACTCCGAGAGCACCGGATCCACGTAAACGTAGCTGCACATCCGCCGCAGTTCCTCGATCTGCTCGCTCTGGCTGAGCAGGAAGCCGTGGGCATGAAAGGACGTCTGCAGCCACGAACGATCGAGTTCGGCCACGTACATGCCGAACTGCAGCTGGGCGCAATTCACCGGGACTAGGCGCGGGGGCAGCAAGATGGCCATCTCACCCTTTTGATTCTTCTTTTTATTGATCTGGCCTGAGCAATGTAGCAGTGGCTACCCCCAGGAAACGTGACGCGGCTCACGCAGCAGCGGGAGCTGATTATGGCAAGCGGGGACTGAGCACCTTGAGATAGGTCGCGATGGCCTGCCGGTCCTCAGGCGTCAGCCTGGCCGTATTGTCCTCGATGACCGGGCTCATCGAGGAGCCGGCGAAGTCCCCGTCCGGCAGCAGGCCGGTCTCGAGAAGGAACGCTATATCGTCGGTGGACCACTTGCCGATGCCAGTGGTCCGGTCCTGGGTGATGTCCGGAATCTTTTCCCCGTCCGGCCCGGCGGGATTGCCTGCCAGTTCGCGGCTGCGGTCGAGGCCGCCGAGCAGGTTGCGCGGCGTATGGCACTCGCCGCAATGGCCCAGGTGCCGGACGAGGTAGGCACCCCGGTTCCAGGCTTCATCCCGGGAGCGATCGGGGGTAAAACGCCCGGGGCTGAAGTTGAAGAGATTCCAGCCCATCATCACCAGGCGGGAGGAGAGGTACCAGGGCAGCTCGTGCGCCGTTGCCTGCTGGCGTACCGGTTTCAGGCTGCGGAGGTAGGCTCCCAGGGCGGCGACGTCCGCATCCTTGATGCCGGTATAGGCGGGATAGGGAAAGACGGGATAGTAGTTGCTGCCATCCGGCGCCACCCCTTCCCGGAGAGCACGGCCGAGATCCGCGTCCGTCCAGCCGCCGATGCCGGTGACCGGATCGGGGGTGATGTTCGGGGCATAGAAGGTGCCGAAAGGGGTCGGCAAGGCCCGCCCGCCC
>JBBQJK010000360.1:0-3024 GCA_038325835.1 Gammaproteobacteria bacterium | reverse complement strand
AACGCGGACGAGTTCTTCCGGGTCTGCGACCGGCATGACCACGTCCGCGGCATCGTCTGGGGCCACGTCCATCAGGCCTCGGACCGGGAGCGGCGGGGAGTCCAGTTGATGAGCACACCCTCCACCTGTTCCCAGTTCAAGCCGGAATCTGACCACTTTGCCCTGGACACGCGCCCGCCGGGCTACCGGTGGCTGGATCTCCGCGCGGATGGCAGCATCAGCACATCTGTAGTCTGGGTCGCCTGAACTCAATGGTCTTGCCATCACGCCGGAGACTGGCCTCCGCGGCCCTGGCCATGCTGGTCACGGCAGCAGCCTTGTGGACACGGGCCGCGCCGGCCCTGCCCCTTTGGGAACTGACGGGCACCCGCAATCACATCATGGTGCTCGGCTCGATTCACCTGCTGCGCGCTACCGACTACCCCCTGGACCCCGCGATCACGCAGGCCTTTGCTGAGGCGGACATCGTGCTCATGGAGATCGACATGGACGATCTCGATCCGGTGGTGAGTGCGCAGACCATCGCCGCACTCGCCCGGGACGGCCAGGGGCGCCAGTTAAAGGAATTACTGGGCCCCGCTGCCTGGCGGGCTGCGTCGGCCGAAGCCGGCAAACTGGGACTGGACCTGTCCTCCCTGGCACCCTTCGAACCGTGGTACGCCGCCATCGCAGTCACACAGCTGCGCCTCGCCCAGCTCGGCTTCGACCAGTCCCTGGGCATTGAAGCGCAACTGTCCGCAGAAGCCAGACAGCAGGGCAAGGAGATCCGCGGTCTGGAAACCCTGGAAAGCCAGCTTCGAATCCTCGACAACCTGTCGCCGGGCGCCCAGCGAGGCTTCCTCCAGACCACCCTTGCGGAAGCACGGGAAGCGGGCGATGTGGCCGACGAGATGATCGCCGCGTGGAAGACGGGTGACGTGGTGACGCTGGACGCGGACCTGCTCGAAAGCGTCCGGGAGCAACCGGAGGTGTATCGGGCGCTGATTCTTCAGCGCAACGAAAACTTTGCCCGGGCCATCGGCGGCCTGGTGGATGACTCGAAGGATTACCTGATAGTCGTCGGGACCCTGCACTTGGTAGGCCCCGATAGCGTGCTGAGCCTGCTGGGGCGGAAGGGCATCCAGTCCAGACAGATTGATGGCAGGCAACCCGCTGTCAGCGAGGTAGGGGCCCCTTAGACCTCGACCATCTCGAAATCTTCCTTGCCTGCTCCGCAGTCCGGACAGCGCCAGGACAGGGGGACATCGCCCCAGGCCGTTCCCGGCGCCAGCCCGGATTCGGGCGAACCGGCCCGCTCGTCGTACAGATAACCGCAGATCAGGCACATGTAAGTTTTCATCGGGACAACGCTTCCTATTGCGGTTTTTCGCGGCGTAATGGGCGGAGCATCGGTCGCAGGAACTGCAGCAGTTCGACCGGATCCGTGAGTTCGAGACACCGCTGCTTGTCGGCTGGGGGCATCGGCAGAATCTCCGCAAGCCTGCAGCCAACCCAGGCAGCGTCGTCATAGTGCTTGTCGATGGCAGCGTAGAGCCCACCCAGATCGTCGATCACAGAGGCGAGCAGCGTGGCCAATGGGCGAAATTCCTCTGGCAGTGACTGCCGGCGCAGTTCCGGCAACAACTCAACATCCCCGACGTAGAGCCCGTCTGCCTGGCGAGAAACCCCAAGCAGGCGAAACTGCCGTTTCCCCTGCGCCGTGATTCCCAGGATGCCGTCGCTACCCTGATGGAAATCGATGATATGAGCGAAAGTGCCAATAGTGCTGGTTTCCACCTGCCCCGTCTCCCCGCCGCCTACGATCAGCACGACACCAAAGTCTGAAGCCTCCCGCAGGCAGCGACTGACCATGTCCAGGTAGCGCGTCTCAAAGACGCGCAGGGGCAAGGGGCCATCTGGAAAGAGAACCGTGCTCAATGGGAACAGGGGAACAGCCGACAAGGTCACGGCCTCGACCCGAGCGCCTGACTCAACGCACCATGGATTCCCTGAAAGTCGCCGTTACTCATGATCACCACCGCATCCCCCGGATGCTTGCCAGCCACAATACCTGCAATGATCGTTTCGATATCCGGGCAAACGCGGATGCGGGGATCAGACCGAAACTCGGCATCCAGATCCCACTTGAGGCCGGCGGGGCGCAGAACCCAGGCCTGGTCCGCAGCACCGAGCGCGGGACCCAGTGCTCCCTGGTAGATGCCAAGCTTCATGCTGTTCGATCGCGGCTCGAAAACCGCAATGACCCGCTGCACGCCCGCACGCTGCCGGATACCCTCCAGAGTCCTGCGAATCGCGGTCGGATGATGGGCGAAGTCGTCAAAGATCTGGACACCGCCAAACTCGCCGAGGTGCTGCAGGCGGCGCTTTACGCCCCGAAACCGGCCGATGGCTTCCAGCGCCACAGCAGGTTCAACTCCGACAGCACGGGCTGCCACCAAGGCCGCCACGGCGTTCTCGGCATTGTGGGCTCCCGACAGCTGCCACTGACAGCGCCCAACCTCCTGGCCATTGTGGGTTACGCGCAGCGTGCCCCCGGGAGACTCGATCCCCAGCCAGTCAGCACCCTCCTCACTGCGGCTCGCAAAGGTGTCCAGTGGCGTCCAGCAACCTCGCTGCAGCAGTGCCGTCACATTGGCATCGCCCGCGGGCACGACCAGCTGACCGTTGCCCGGGATAGCCCGGATCAGCTGGTGGAACTGCTGGGTGATGGCCTCGAGGTTGGGGTAGATATCAGCGTGATCAAATTCGAGATTGTTCACGATCAGCGTCTGGGGACGGTAGAGAAGAAACTTGGCGCGCTTGTCGAAGAACGCGGTGTCGTACTCGTCGGCTTCGATCACGAATACCGGATCAGTCCCCAACCGGGCCGAGAACTCAAAGTCCGCGGGCACGCCGCCGATCAGGAAGCCGGCGCGCCGGCCGGCGCACTCAAGAATCCATGCCAGCAGACTGGTCGTGGTGGTCTTGCCGTGGGTACCGGCCACACCGATCACCGAGCGGTGGCGCAGGACTGCATTCGCCAGC
>JBBQJK010000359.1:0-3031 GCA_038325835.1 Gammaproteobacteria bacterium | reverse complement strand
GGCCACAGTGCTGGTCTGGTTGCCGGCGATCGGGGGAGTATCGCTGGCAGCTTATCTGGCCATCGGCTGCCTGCTGATCGGCGTGATCGCCCTGCAACCGCGCCTGGCCGGCTTCGCCTTCCGGCCGGTTGCCCGCTGGCTCGAGCGCTCAGCACTCGGTACCCGCTGGCCCATGCTGCTGCTGGCAGCGAACCGGCTGGCGCGGGCGCCCGGTGGCGCAGCGATCGGCATGGCCGGCATCGTCGCAAGCTTCGGGCTGATGGTCGCGATGGGCACGATGGTGGGCAGCTTCCGCGGCTCGCTGGAAGACTGGCTCATCCGCGTGCTGCCCGCCGACGTCTACGCGCGCATCGGCCAGTTCACCACCGATACGCATTTTTCTGCGCAGGACCTGCGGCTCATCGCGGGGCACGCGGGCGTGGCTCGCGTGGAGTTCTCCCGGGCCACCAGCGTGACGCTGGCACCCGACAGGGCGGCGGTGGCCATCATCGCGCGCCCGGTGGACCTGGCCAGTGCTGCGGAGCTGCTGCCCCTCGTCGGCGCTGAGGCCGCCGTACCCGCGGGGGCCCTTCCTGTCTGGGTGTCCGAGGCTATGGCAGAACTCTATGGCGCCCAACCCGGCCAGTCACTGGCGCTGCCCCTCGCCGGCCAGGTCCAGACCTTCACGGTAGCGGGAGTGTGGCGGGACTACGCCCGGCAGTTCGGCTCTGTGATCCTGCGAAGCGAGGATTACGAGCGGCTGACCGGCGACCGCACCCGCACCGAGGCTGCGCTCTGGCTGCGCCCGGGCACGAGCGCCGACGACGTGATTCGCGACCTGCAGAAGACCGTGCCCTCGGGCGACGCCGTGCAGTTCAACGCCACCGGTGAGATCCGCGCGCTCAGCCTGCGGGTGTTCGACCGGAGCTTCGCCGTGACCTATGTGCTGGAGATCGCTGCCATCCTGATCGGCATGATCGGCGTTGCCGCCACGTTTTCGGCCCAGGCCATCGCCCGGACCCGGGAGTTCGGCATGCTCCGGCATGTAGGCGTCACGCGCAGCCAGGTACTCCGCGTCTTCGCGCTGGAGGGCGCCCTGGCCACCGGGCATGCACTTCTGGTCGGGCTGGTAACGGGCCTGCTCGTGTCGCTGGTGCTGATTCGGGTCGTGAACCGCCAGTCCTTCCACTGGACCATGGACTTCGCTGTGCCGACGGCGCTGATCGCTGGCCTGTCCATCGCCCTGCTCCTCTGCGCCACTGTCACTGCCGCGCTCGCTGGCCGGCGCGCCACGGGCGTGAGCCCGCTCCGCGCCGTGCACGAGGACTGGTGATGCTGAGTCGCCGGCACCTGCTGCTCAGCCTCGGTGCGCTTGCTGCGCCGGCGCGCGGAGCCGTCGTCACTTTCCCGGATGTAGTGCCACGCGCGCTGCGCTTCCCGGCAGACTTCGGCGCCCACCCGGACTTCCGCACCGAGTGGTGGTACCTGACGGGCTGGCTGGGCGATGCCTCGCGGCCGCTGGGCTTTCAGGTCACCTTCTTCCGCGTGCGCACCGACGTGGATCCGGCCAATCCGAGCGTCTTCGCGGCTCGCCAGCTGGTGATTGCCCACGCGGCGCTGGCGCGCCCGGGGGAAGGCAAGCTGCTGCTCGACGAACGCATCGCCCGCACGGGCTTTGACTTGGTACAGGCGGCGACCGGCGATACGGAGGTGCGCCTTGATGGGTGGTCGCTCAAACGCGACGCACGGACCGATACCTACGTGGGACAGATCACCGCGCGGAGTTTCACGCTGAACTTCCGTGCCGCCGGCCAGGGACCCCCCTGGCTACAGGGTGAGGATGGCGTGTCGCGAAAGGGCCCGTTAGCGACGCAGGCGAGTTACTACTACTCCCGGCCGCAGCTGCAGGTTGAAGCGGAAGTCCGGATCTCCGCCCGTAGGAGCGCCTTCAGGCGCGATTCTTCCCGCGATTCTTCCCGCGATTCTTCCCGCGATTCCTCCGGCGAATCCTCCGGCGATCTCGCGCCTAAAGGCGCTCCTACGCTCATGAAGGGTGTCGCGTGGCTCGATCACGAGTGGTCCAGCGCCGCCCTGTCCCCGGATGCCGCGGGCTGGGACTGGATCGGCATGAACCTCGATGACGGCAGCGCGCTGCTGGCTTTTCAGATCCGGCGCCAGGGCGCCCCTCCCGATGAAGCGCCGCTCCAGCGCTACGCCGCCTTCCACAGCCCGTCCGGCGAGACGCGCCTGGTCGACCCTGCCACGGTTCGCTTCACACCACTACGCCAGTGGACGTCCGCCCGCAGCCGCGCGTCCTGGCCCATCGCCCAGCGCATTCAGGTGGGCGAGCGGACGTTCGATACCGAGCCGCTCATGCCGGACCAGGAGCTGGATTCCCGTCTGACCACCGGCGCGGTGTACTGGGAAGGCGCGAGCACCTTGCTCGAGGGTGGCCGGCCCGTGGGGCGCGGCTATCTGGAGATGACGGGGTATTTGAAGCCGCTGAAGCTTTAGGTCCTGGCCGCTCAGGCGCGACGGAACCCGCAGACCCGCGGGCTTATTCGGGATTAAGTCACAAACGTCCCGCAAAGTCCTTCAAGCGTGCGAACTTGAGCGCTGAAAAATCACGTGTTTCAGCATCATGATCGTCACAACCCTTATGAAGACCTTTGCGCGCCGGTCGGTCCGGCACTGCCTCCTGGCTGCTGCGCTGATACTCGGCGGGGCGGCCAACGCGGCCACCGTCACGTTCACGGGCGTCGCCAATTCTGTCGACCGGGGTGGAATCTATACCGGGTTCTATGGCCTGCAGCTCGACTCCGAGACGATTCTTGGACTGTGCGATGCCCGCTTCAGCCAGGTCGGTTCCACCTGGACGGCCGATATCCGCAGCTACGCCGAGATCCAGGGTGGGGCCGTGGGCAAGTTCAACAGTCCCTCAACCCCGGCCTCGCTGGCCAAGTATAGCCAGGCGGGCTGGCTCTTCAGCCAGATCGGTACTCTGGCCGGCAACGACTACGCGGGACAGGCCGATATCCAGGAGGCCATCTGG
>JBBQJK010000358.1:0-3043 GCA_038325835.1 Gammaproteobacteria bacterium | reverse complement strand
GCCCGCCAGGCAACCACAGGGCGCTCACGGTCATTTCGTTGCGGGTCAGCGTGCCGGTCTTGTCACTGCAGATTACCGTGGTGGAGCCCAGCGTCTCCACGGCAGACAGACGGCGGATGATCGCGCCACGAGCCGCCATGCGCTGCATGCCCACCGCAAGCGCGATCGTCATCGCGACCGGCAGGCCCTCGGGCACCATCGAGACCATCTGGCTGATCGCCACCATCACCACATCAGCCAGTGGCAGCCCGCGCAGCAGGCCGAGCGCCACCACGGCGACGAACAGCAGCAGTGCACCGGCCACCAGGTAGCGGCCGAACTGCGTGATGCGCAGTTCCAGCGGAGTCTTCGGCTCCACCGCGGATTCGGTCAGCCGTGCGATGCCGCCCACCTCGGTGTGCGTGCCGGTAGCCGTGACCACGGCCCGCGCGCGTCCCGCCGTAATGTAGGTCCCCGAGAAGACCATGTTGCGCCGGTCGGCCAGGCCCGTAGCTTCAGGCAATGCCGCCACGCCCTTGGACACGGGCACTGACTCGCCCGTCAGCGCCGCTTCGGCCACCTGCAGCTGGGCTTCCTCGATCAGTCGTGCATCGGCGCCGACGGCGTCGCCGGCAGCCAGCAGGAGTGTGTCGCCGGGCACCAGATCGCGCGCCGGTATGGCTCGTTCGTGACCATCGCGAAGTACGCGAGCCTGCAGGGCCGCGAGCCGGCGCAATGCCGCCATCGAGCGCTCCGCACGGCCTTCCTGGTAGGAGCCGATCAGCGCGTTCACCAGCACCACGGCGAGGATCACGCCCGCATCGCCCCAGTGGCTCATGCCCGCGGCCAGTGCCGCGGCGATGAACAGGATGTAGATCAGCGGGCTCCTGAACTGGCGCAGGAACACCAGGAAGACCGGGTGCTTCGGTGGTTCGGGCAGCGCGTTGGGACCGTGCTCGGCGGTGCGTTGCACCACGGCCGCTGATGACAGGCCAGCGGCCGCATCGCCGCCGAGGCGTTCCAGTACCGACGCGGCGTCGAGTGCGTGCCAGGGGGCGGGCAGGGGGGTGGCCATTAGTGTGATTTTCTCATTGGGACAAGGACACTGTCACGACGATGAAGACCGCGTAGGCCGCCAGCAGCGCGAGGCCCCGCTGGCGCGAGAGAGCGCCTGAGTGCGGCAACATCAGCAGCAGCATGAGTACGCCGAACGCCAGCGCCGCGACCACCTGGCCAGGTGGCGCCTGGATGGGGTGAATCGTAGCAGCGACGCCAACGATGGCCATTCCGTTGAACAGGTTGCTGCCCAGCAAAGTGCCCAGCCCCACGTCATCGTGGCCGCGCAGGCGGGACAGCAGCACCGTCACCAGTTCGGGCAGCGAGGTCCCGATGGCTACCACGGTAACCCCGATCAGGTACGGGTGAACCCCCAACGCCTCGGCGAAGCCGGAAGCCCCGGTCACGAACAGACGACCGGCCAGGAGGAGGCCGGCGAGGCCCGCCAGCAGAAACAGCCATGCGCGCCCAGGGCGGCCCGGTGCACTGTCCGCCGTCATTGACTCCCGGCGGTGGGCGATTGCCTGCCGGGCGACCAGCGTCAACCAGAGCGCGAACAGCGTCAGCAGCAGTGCGCCCTCCGCGCGCGACAACGTGCCATCCAGCGCCAGAAGCAGGGTAAGGACGGGGACGCTCAGCGCGAGCACAAAGTCGCGCCTCCACTCAGCCCAGCGCACGACCAGCGCCCCGAAGAGCAGCGCGCCTCCCAGGATCAGGCCGATATTCACCACGTTGCTGCCCAGTGCGTCTCCCAGACCGATCTCTGGCCGGCCGGAGAGGGCAGCCAGGCTCGATACGGTCAGCTCGGGGCTCGACGTCGCGAAGGCGGCGAGCGTGGTCGCCACCAGCGCCCTGGGCAGCCGCAGCCATGCCGCTACGCCGAGCACGCCCCTGAGGAAGGCCGAGCCGCCCAGCGCGGCCACGGGAATAGCGGCGAGCAGGGTGAGGAAATCAGTGGTGACGAGGGAACCGCTCATGATCAGCATCCGGCCGGTCAGAATAGCTCCCCGTCACCAGGGATGGCCGGCGGCGCATGCCCCTGCGCGGCCATGCGCTGACCGGCGTTGACCGCAGCGATGTTACATTGGTACCCGGGCCGCGTTCATGGGCCGGACTTCCTGCCCGCCGCCGGGTTCACCCCGGTAGACCCCTTGCCGCACACGTCGTCAACCAGCTTCTCAGCGGCAAACCAGTCCTCCTGCTCCAGACCTTGCGCAAACCCGCGCTTCTCCGCAAGGAAATAGGCCGCCTCGGCGATCATGGCGTGCCGGGCGGCGGGGCCCATGACTGACTCGTGCCGCATGGCTGCCGCGGGTTGCGAGCCCGCCCCGACTGCGGCCGTCGTATCCGCGCTGACCCTGCTGGCCTTCCTGATCCTGCTTACGTTCACGATGGGTCTCCAGGTGAGATGACAACTGGTGTTACGAGTGAGTAAGACTCCGCGAAGGGAGAGTAGTTCCGGTCCTTGGGCACTGATCCATAGTGAGTACTTTCCCGTACTGGCGGTCACCCCCGGCTCGTGGGAGCGTGGTAGTTTGAAGATACTTCACTCGATAGCCATTTACGGAGGACGTCATGGCGCTGATGAAGGCAGCAATTTTCGTAGAGCCCGGCCGCATCGTGCTCGAGGACAAGCCAATCCCGGACGTTGGGCCGCTGGACGCTCTGATCAGGATCACCACCACGACCATCTGCGGCACCGACGTGCACATCCTCAAGGGTGAGTACCCGGTCGAGCGTGGCCTCACCGTCGGTCATGAGCCGGTGGGCGTCATCCACAAGCTGGGTTCAGCGGTGAAGGGCTATGCGGAGGGCCAGCGCGTGATTGCCGGCGCCATCACGCCGAGCGGATGGAGCAATGCCTGCCTGTGCGGCTACGGCTCGCAGGACGGCGCCGGGACGGCCCACGGCTGGAAGCCGCTGGGCGGCTGGAGGTTCGGCAATACGATCGACGGCTGCCAGGCCGAGTACGTGCTGGTTCCCGATGCCATGGCCAACCTCGCGGCAG
>JBBQJK010000357.1:0-3052 GCA_038325835.1 Gammaproteobacteria bacterium | reverse complement strand
GACACGATCACCTGCTCGTCCGTGTCCGTGACGCGGCTTTCGTCCCAGGCGATGAGACTGTTCAGGGGCGGGGGCGCCAGGGCGAGCTCGCTGACGATGCGCGCGCAAGCCGCGGCGCCGAACACCACGCATTCCAGCAGGGAGTTACTGGCCAGTCGGTTGGCGCCGTGCAGGCCGGTCCAGGTGCATTCCCCCACGGCGTAAAGGCTGGCAAGGTCCGTCGCTGCAGTGAGATCCGTGACGATGCCACCGCAGCTGTAGTGCGCTGCCGGTACGACGGGAATCGGGTCCCGCGTCATGTCGATCCCGAAGGTCTTCAGGCGCAGGGCGATGTTCGGGAAGTGATGCAGGATCTCGGCAGCGGGCTTGTGGCTGATGTCGAGGTACACGCAGTCGAAGCCGCCGCGCTTCATCTCGGCATCAATGGCCCGGGCGACGATGTCCCGGGGAGCGAGTTCGGCCCGCGAGTCGTGGGCGTCCATGAAGCGCCGTCCGTCCGGCAGGCGGAGCAGGCCGCCTTCGCCGCGGACGGCTTCGGAGATCAATTCAGACTTGGCCAGCGGGTGAAAGAGACAGGTGGGGTGGAACTGCACGAATTCCATGTTGGCGACCCGGCAGCCTGCCCGCCAGGCCATGGCAATGCCATCGCCGGTGGAGGTGTCGGGATTCGTGGTGTAGAGATAGATCTTGGACGCCCCACCGGTCGCCAGAACGATGGCTCGTGCAGCGATGGTTTCCACCCGCCCGGACGTCCGGTTGAGCGCGTAGACCCCAACGCACCGGTTGGGTCCGGGAATCCGCTGTTTCCAGGTCGTGATCAGGTCGATGCCAATCCGGTCGTCCAGCAGCTGGATGCCCCGGTGTTCTGCCACCCGGGCTTCCAGGCCCGCAATGACCGCCCTGCCGGTTGCATCCGCCGCGTGAACAATGCGCCGACGGGAATGGCCACCCTCGCGGGTCAGGTGCAGCTCGCCGGGTTCATCGTGGTCCGGAGGCGTGAACACCACGCCCTGGCTTTGCAGCCAGCGGATGGCAGCGGGCGCCTGGCTCGTGACAAAGTCGACCGTTGCCGGCCGGCACAGCCCTGCGCCCGCTACCAGGGTATCGGCAGCGTGCTGGGCAGGCGTGTCGGCGCCGTCCATGGCGGCGGCGATGCCGCCCTGCGCCCACGCGCTGGAGCTGTCCGCTGAGGGCTTCTTGCGCAGCACGGCGACGCTGAGTCCGGCATCGGCCAGCCGCAGGGCCGTGGAGAGCCCGCCAAGGCCGCCCCCCAGGACGAGGACGTCAAAAGTTGCCGATGGCGTCACGGGATTCGAGCGCGTGGCATCAGTCGCGGGCGGCGCCACTGCCCACTGCCAACATGCGTTCCAGGGCCTGACGGGCTCGCCGGGAAACGTCGGGTGGCACCTCAATCGCCGGCGTCAGGGTCTCGAGGCAACGCAGAATCTTCGGCAACGTGATGCGCTGCATGTGCGGGCAGAGGTTGCAGGGCTGGATGAACTCGATCTCGGGGAACTCCACCGCCACGTTACCTGCCATGGAGCACTCGGTGATCATGGCCACCTTTTTGGGGCGAAGTTGGCCCACGTGCCCGATCATCGCCGACGTGGAGCCCACGTAATCCGCTTCGGCGAGGACGTCCGGCGGACACTCCGGATGAGCCATGACGTGGATGCCGGGGTGCATGCCGCGGAAGTCCCGCAACTCCTGACCCGTGAAGCGCTCGTGAACCTCGCACGCCCCCTCCCAGAGAATCAGCTTGACGGTGGTCTTGCCCGCGACGTACTTCCCGAGGAACTGGTCCGGAATGAAGATCACTTCGTCGGCGCCCAGCGACTCGACCACCTGAACCGCGTTGGCGGATGTGCAGCAGATGTCCGATTCAGCCTTCACGTCGGCCGATGTATTCACGTAAGTCACCACGGGTACTCCCGGGTGGCGCTGACGAAGGGCCCGGACGTCCGCAGCCGTAATCGATGATGCCAGTGAGCAACCGGCCCTGAGGTCGGGCAGCAGTACGGTTTTTCCGGGGCTGAGAATCTTCGCCGTCTCCGCCATGAAGTGCACGCCACCCATCACGATGGTCTCGGCCGGCGTGCGTTCCCCGAACTGGGCCAGGCCCAGGGAGTCTCCCGAGAAGTCAGCGACCCCGTGGAAAATCTCCGGGGTCATGTAGTTGTGCACCAGAATGATGGCCTTGCGCTCCCGCTTCAGGCGGTTGATCGCTGAAATCAGCGGGGCGTGGACGGGCCACTCGACGTCGGGGATCACGTGCCGGACCCGCTGATACAGGTCGCGGGTCTCCCGCTCAATCTCGGGGGTGAAGTCCAGGGTCGGGTTCGGGGCGTTCATTCAGGGGTAAAAATGGCTGGCCGGCCCACAGTATAAGGCAGGCCAACCGTTGCCTGGCAGGCGGCGGACGGCCGTTTCTGGGAGGAGGGTCACGCTCGATGAGCCGCAAAACCACGACACTTTCAGTGGGTTAAACACCAGCACAGGCTCGCTCTTGGGTATGGAAGCCGGTAACGAACGGGAGCAGGTCCTCGCGGACTACGGGGCGCTGCTGCGGGCCTTTCTGCCGCAGGTCAGCGGCTTTTACAGTTACAGCCAGGACGGCAGCAGTCTCTGGAGTGCGGAGCCGAACCCGCCAGTCCCCCTGACCACCGACTATCAGACCGCCCTAACAGCCCTCCTGACGGAGCCCGGTGCCGGGGCATCCCGGGTCGAGCTGGGGCCCACCGTGGCGTACCTCGTGTCCCTCCTGAATGAGAAGCGGCAACCGCTGGGCGCGCTGGTGCTGCTGGTCCCGGCCGGCGCGGCAACCATGACCGCGGCGGACTGTGCCGCACTCGTCCTGCCCGCCAGCCGCACTCTGGAGCGTGAACTCAGTCTTCGCGTCCGGCTGCTGGAGGGTTACCGCAAACTGAGCGTGCAGGCGGCGGAAGAACGCCTGCTCCACGAGGTTGAGCACGCCGTGCAGGGCCCCCCGGATTGCCAGGCGATGCTGGGCCGTATCCTTGGCCTCTGTCGCCATTACCTGCAGCTGCAGACC
>JBBQJK010000356.1:0-3084 GCA_038325835.1 Gammaproteobacteria bacterium | reverse complement strand
CGACGGTGGAACCTCGTCCAGCAGTTCGAGTATCCGGCCGCCGCCCCGCGCCACGCAGGTCAGCGGTTCATCGGCGACTACGACTGGCAGGCCAGTTTCTTCCATAAGGAGCTTGTCGATGTGCCGCAGCAGGGCGCCACCGCCGGTCAGGACGATGCCGCGCTCTGCCACATCCGCGCCGAGTTCCGGTGGCGTCTGCTCCAGCGCCTGCTTCACGGCCTGGACGATGCCCTGGAGTGGTTCCTGCAGAGCCTCCAGAATCTCGTTGCTGTTCAGACTGAAACTTCGGGGCACGCCCTCGGACAGGTTGCGGCCCTTGACGGAGATTTCCCGGACTTCGTCGCCGGGGAACGCAGAGCCGATCTCCTTCTTGATGCGCTCAGCGGTGGCCTCACCGATGAGGATGCCGTAGTTGCGGCGGACGTAGTTGATGATGGCCTCGTCAAACTTGTCACCGCCGATCCGGGCGGATGCCGCGTAAACGATGCCATTGAGCGAGATCACTGCCACTTCGGACGTGCCGCCGCCGATATCGAGCACCATGGAGCCCCGGGCCTCGTGCACAGGCATCCCGGCGCCCACGGCCGCCGCCATGGGTTCCTCTACCAGCCAGACCTTGCGGGCTCCCGCGCCCTCGGCAGACTCCCGGATGGCCCGCCGTTCGACCTGGGTGGAACCGTAGGGCACGCAGACGATGACCCGGGGGCTGGGCCGGAAATAGCGGCCAGGAAGCGCCTTGCGGATGAAGTGCTGGAGCATTTTCTCCGTCACGGTGAAGTCGGCGATCACGCCATCCTTCAGGGGCCGGATGGCCGTGATGTTGCCTGGCGTGCGGCCCAGCATGTTCTTGGCCTGCTGGCCCACAGCCTCCACGATCTTGCCGCCACGACCGGGCTCTTCCCGAATAGCGACCACCGACGGTTCGTCCAGCACGATACCGTGCCCCGCCAGGTAGATCAGCGTGTTTGCGGTACCCAGATCAATCGAAAGATCGTGGGAAAAATAACCCCGAAGCCGTTTCAGCATGGCTGTGTCAGCATGGTGCCCGCGCCCAGAGAGAAGTGCCCCTTAGAAGCTGGATAGCCTAACGCCGGGGGTCGGATACAGCAACAGCGGTGTATGATTTGCCCGCAGGAAAATCGCGGCCTGCCTCACACTTCGACCAATCACCATCCAGACCTACGCTGAGCCAGACCCGGTGAAACTCACCCGCCAGAACGTCGCACAGATCGCTCACCTGGCCCGTCTCGAAATCGGGCCTGAGGAGCTCGATGGCGTGGTCGAGAAACTCGGCCGTATTGTGGAGTTTGTCGCTCAGCTCCAATTGGCTGATACCAGCGCTGTCATCCCCATGGCGCACCCGATGGACATGAGCCAGCGCCTGCGGACCGACACGGTCACCGAAGCAGATCGTCGGGACCTCTACCAGCAGAACAGCGCCGACGTCGCGGACGGCCTGTACACCGTGCCCCGGGTTCTCGAGTAGGAGCGCCTTCAGGCGCGATCCCCGGTCCAAGAAATGCCCCCATTGCCCCCATTGCCCCCACTGCCGCAACGCCCCACCATCACGCAGCTGTCCCAGGCCCTTGCGGCCCGCGAGGTCAGCAGCCGGGAACTCACAGCCGCGGCCCTCGCCCGCATTGGCGCCGCAGACCGGGTCCTGAACAGCTTCATCACCCTGGTGCCGGAACTGGCCCTGGCCGCCGCGGACCAGGCCGACGCCCGGCTGGCCCGGGGCGAGGGCGGGCCGCTCACGGGTATCCCCTTCGCCCACAAGGACATTTTCTGCACTGCCGGGATCCGCACGACCTGCGGGTCAAAGATGCTCGCGAACTTCGTCTCGCCCTACGACGCCACGGCCGTCGAGCGACTGGCTGCGGCCGGCATCGTCACGGTGGGCAAGACCAACATGGACGAGTTCGCCATGGGGTCGTCCAACGAGACCAGCTGGTTCGGCCCCGTGCGTAATCCCTGGGACACGGACCGCTCGCCGGGTGGCTCTTCCGGCGGCTCTGCCGCCGCTGTGGCGGCCGGTTTGGTCCCGGCGGCGACGGGCACGGACACCGGCGGCTCGATTCGCCAGCCGGCAGCGCTGGTGGGCATCACGGGCTTCAAGCCCACCTACGGGCGCGTCTCCCGCTACGGCATGATTGCCTTTGCCTCCAGCCTGGACCAGGCCGGGGTCCTGACCCTCACAGCAGAAGATGCGGCCCTGCTGACCAGCGCCATGGCGGGCTTCGATCCCCGGGATTCCACCAGCGCGGAGCTTCCCGTGCCGGACTACACCGCGACCCTGGGCGAAGCACTGCGCGGCAAGCGCATCGGTGTGCCGAAGGAGTTCTTCGACACGGGGCTCGAGCCGGGGTCCGCCGCGGCGCTGCGCGAGGCCCTCCGGGTTTACGAGCGGCTGGGCGCGACCCTCAAGGAGATCTCCCTGCCGAGTCTGTCCCTGTCGGTGCCCACCTACTACATCGTCGCCCCCGCCGAGTGTTCGTCCAACCTGTCCCGCTTCGACGGCGTGCGTTTTGGCCACCGGCACGCAGGCGCCTCCACACTGGAGGAGCTGTACAAGAAATCCCGGGGCGAGGGCTTTGGCGCCGAGGTGAAGCGCCGCATCCTGACCGGCACCTACGTGCTGTCCACCGGGTACTACGACGCCTATTACCTCAAGGCGCAGCAGGCCCGGCGCCTGATTGCCGACGACTTTCGCCGCTGCTTTGCCGACGTGGACGTGATTGCCGGCCCCACGGCGCCGACTCCCGCGTTCCGGCTGGGCGAGAAGGTGGATGATCCGGTGCAGATGTACCTGAACGACATCTACACGATCCCGGTGAACCTGGCCGGCCTGCCGGGGATGTCCGTGCCCTGCGGGTTTTCCGCTGGCCTGCCGGTGGGGTTGCAGCTCATCGGGCCCCATTTCGGCGAGGCCGCGTTGTTCAACTTTGCCCACGTGTTCCAGCGGGAAACCGACTGGCACCAGCAGCTGCCGCCTGCCGTGCCGGTAGGAGCGCCCCGGGGGGGGGGGGGAGGGTAGGCGGGGGCGAGGGGGGACCGCGCCCCACCAGCGCCACGCGCGCGGCCCCC
>JBBQJK010000355.1:0-3108 GCA_038325835.1 Gammaproteobacteria bacterium | reverse complement strand
GGGGCCCTGTGCCTCAAGTCCGGCAATGCGGTGATCCTGCGGGGCGGTTCCGAATCCTTTCATTCCAGCCACGCGATCCACGCGGCGCTGGTCGAGGGTCTCCGGGCAGGTGGGCTCCCGGAGACGGCTATCCAGATGGTGCCGACCGCCAGCCGGGATGCCGTGGGCTACCTGCTCGGGCAAATGCAGGCCTTCGTGGACGTGATCGTGCCCCGGGGTGGCAAGAACCTCATCGCCCGGGTGCAGGCCGATGCGCGGGTGCCGGTGATCGGGCACCTCGAGGGCTTGTGCCATGTTTACGTGCACCGCTCGGCCGAGGTCGCGATGGCCCGGGAGGTCACGCTGAACGCCAAGATGCGCCGCACGGGTATCTGCGGCTCCGCAGAGACCCTGCTGATCGACCGTGCATGCCTGGCCACCCACTGGCGCCCCATCGCCGACGCCCTGGTGGCCGCCGGCTGTGAACTGCGGGGCGATGCGGAGCTGTGCCGCCTTGATGCCCGCCTCAAGCCTGCCACTGAAGACGACTGGCGCACCGAGTACCTGGACGCGATCCTTTCCTGCCGGGTCGTGGCGGACGTGGACGAAGCGATCAAGCACATCACCACCTACGGTTCCGCCCACACGGAATCGATCATCGCCAGCGACCCGACAGCGGTGGAGCGTTTCCTGCACGAGCTGGACAGCGCCATCCTGCTGCACAACGCGTCCACCCAGTTCGCCGATGGCGGGGAGTTTGGCATGGGCGCGGAGATCGGCATCGCCACCGGCCGCATCCACGCGCGAGGTCCCGTCGGCGCGGAGCAGCTGACGAGCTACAAGTACGTGGTCCACGGCACTGGCCAGACCCGCCCGTAGGAGCGCCGTTAGGCGCGAAAAATGGGGACATGCCTAATTTCCACTCCAACCAAGTTGCCGGGCAGTTGCTGTAACTGGAAATTAGGCATGTCCCCATTTTTGATCTGATCATCATCGGCGGTGGCATCAATGGCACCGGCATTGCGCGGGACGCCGCGCTCCGGGGCGTCCGCACCTGCCTGATCGAGCAGGGTGATCTGTGCAACAGCACCACGCGCTGGTCCAGCCGTCTCGTCCATGGCGGGCTGCGTTACCTCGAGTTCGGTGAGCTCGGCCTGGTCCACGAATCCCTGCAGGAGCGTGAGAATCTTCTGCGCAATGCTCCCCATCTCGTCCGGCCCCTGCCACTGCTGATTCCGGTCTACGAGAACAGCCGTCGCGGCATGAAGACGGTGGATTTCGGTCTCTATGTTTATGACCTGCTGTCCATTGGCCGCTCCGTGCCCGGTCACCGCCGCCTCTCCCGGGAGGAGGCGCTGGACGAGATGCCCGGCCTGCTTGCCGAAGGGCTGATCGGCGCCGTCGTCTACTACGACGCGCAGGTGACCTACGTGGAGCGGCTGGTGGTGGAGAACGCACTGGGCGCCGCCCTGGCAGGCGCTCGCGTCGAAACCCACACGGTGGTCGAGAAGGTCCTGCTCAAGCGCAATCACGTCACGGGTGTCGCGGTGCGCAACACCCGCACTGGCGAGCGCTCCACCCGTCACGGGACAGCCATCGTCAATGCGGCGGGGCCCTGGGTCGATCGAATCCTCGCTGCCGCTGGCCGCCCGCTGCCCCGGTTTCTCGGTCCGACGAAGGGCACGCACATCGTGGTGCGCCCGTTCCCCGGTGCCACTACCACGGCCTGCTACGCCGAAGCCCAGTCCGACGGGCGCCCGTTCTTCATCCTGCCCTGGAACGGTCTGGTCCTGATCGGCACCACCGACACGCGGTGCGATGACGATCCCGCGACGCTCCGGGCGACCGAAGCCGAGATCGGCTATCTTCTTGACGAGACCCGCAAGACTTTTCCTGCCTGCGGCCTGACCCGCGAGTCGGTGCTCTACACCTACTGCGGCGTTCGGCCTCTGCCGCGGCAGGGCCTGAAAGAGACCTCGGCCATCACGCGCCGACATCTCATCCGCCACCACGGCCGTTCTGCCCGTGGCCTCTCGTCCATCATCGGTGGCAAAATCACGACCTATCGCCACCTGGCCGAGGAAGTCCTGGACCAAGTGACGAGCCGCCAGCGTATTACTGCGCGGTCCTGCACCACCGCCGACGTCCCGCTGCCCGGTGGGGAGGCGGGCCGCGACGAGGTCCTCAAGGAGCTCGCGCTGTTTACAGCGGTCCCGGGTGCGAGCCACGGGCATCTCTATGCCGTTTACGGCAGTCGCGCACCACTGGTCGCCGCGCTCACCCGGGCGGCGCCGGAGCTGGGCCAGCCGCTCTGCGACAGCAGCGGCGCGCTCGGAGCCGAGGTGGTGTTTGCGGTCCAGGCGGAGCTTGCGGTGACGCTGGGAGATATTCTGCTGCGGCGCTGTATGGTCGGTCTCGGGCCCGATCTGGGCCGCGGTGCCATGGCGGCTGCCCTGCGCGTCGCGGCCCGCCATCTGGGCTGGGACGAGAGCCGGTGCCGTGCCGAAGCGGCCGCTTACCTTGCCGAGATAGAGCCGCTGCTGGCCCCGGTGCCGTCCTGACCTGAGCGGCGGCACTGCGATGTGTGACCCACCGCGCATTTTTTTGCGGACCTGCAGAGGGCGAAAGTGCGCCGGGAAACTCAGCATTAGTGCTGAATTCCAGGCATATTCGCCCCATGCGAACCTGCCTGCACACCGTGGGACTGGCCGCAGTCGCGCCCTTGCTGCTGGCCCTGTCGCTTGCGCACGCCGACGCCGTGGGGCCGCCGGTCCCCAACGAGATCACGCCCCCGGCCTCCGAGCCCTGTGTCCAGCCGGATACGGAGACCCGGGCCTTTATCGACCTGCTGCAGCGGGGAGTCTACGGCGGCGTTTGTGGCGCCACACTCTGGTTTGACGGGCTGTTTGGCAATGCCCGCTTCGACCAGGATTCCGACGCCACCTTCGGCCGCCTCAGCCTCTTCGAAACCTACGATCGGCGGGACCAGCTCGATACCCAGCTGCGGCTTCGTGCCCGCTACGCGCTGCCCAACATGAAAACCCGGCTGCGGCTGATCGTTGCCCGGGGCGATGAGGACCAGCTGGTGGAAGAACGGGCGGCCACCGCCGACAAGCCGCTGCCCCAGGG
>JBBQJK010000354.1:0-3142 GCA_038325835.1 Gammaproteobacteria bacterium | reverse complement strand
GATGATTCGCGGGCTGCTGGCGGGCCTGGGGCACAACGGACGGGTGCCGAGCCCCACCTACACTCTGGTTGAGCCTTATCTGGTCGATACTTATCGCGTCTACCATGTAGATCTCTACCGCTTGCGAGACCCCGCCGAGCTGGACCACCTGGGTCTGGTCGACGAACTGGGTAACCGCGACGATCAGGGCCGGGGCAGCCTCCTGCTGACAGAGTGGCCAGCGCGGGGTGCCGGACGTCTCCCGCCCCCGGACCTGGGTTGCCACCTCGTCATTGACGGGGCCGGTCGCCGGGCTCACCTGACGGCGCAGAGCGTGGAGGGCGTTCGTCTCTTGGGCAAGCTGGCGGAAGGCCTGCCGGCGGGATTCTGAAGATCCTGGCAGGTAAGCTAGCTATCTCCCTATTTACTATCAGAAAACGGTTTCAGTGGCTGCCTGCATTACGTATACTCGAACGACGCGAAAGGGATTTCAGGGGTAATGCACGTGGTTTGCCAGAGGACCGTCGCCCGCGGGTTGCCCGCTGTCTCCCGGCTCAGGTTTGCACCCGCCGGGGCCCTGGCAGCGCTGTTCCTGCCTGTGGCCCTGCTTGCCGCCTCGGCAGATCGACTCCAGGTCCAGTCCATCGCGATCGCCGCCCAAGGCCAGGATACCCGGGTGGAGCTTCGGCTGACGCGGACCGCGACCTATACCCTCTTCACCCTGACTGACCCCAACAGGGTCGTGATCGATCTTTCGTCGGCAGCACTGGGACCTGGGGCCCTGCCGCTGCCGACGGCTACCGGCGCCGTCCGGCAGGTTCGGGTTGCGCATCGGCCCGGCGGCAGCCTCCGCATCGTTTTTGATGTGGCAGAAGCCATGCAGCCCTCCGCGACCCTCGCAGCAGACGGCGGCCTTCCGCGACTGGCTATTGCCCTGCGGCCGCTCTCGTGGATGGCTGCGGCCCCGGCCCCGGCCCCGGCCCCGGCGTCAGTGCCGTCGCCCGCTGCAGAGCCGGCGCCGACCAGCGCGGAAATGACCACGGCGAGCGTTCCTCAGATTGCCCCGGCGGCTCCGCCGTCGCCGCCCGTGCGGCCTCCGGGACGGCTTCGCGACGTGGTGGTGGTTGTAGACGCTGGTCATGGTGGTCGGGATCCCGGCGCTCACGGCCCCTCCGGGCTGCGGGAAAAAGACGTCACCCTCGCGATCAGCCGGTACCTGGTTGAACAGCTGAATGCCCAGCCTGGCCTGCGCGGCGTGCTGACCCGCAGTGACGACCGTTTTCTGGGTTTGCGGGAGCGCATGGAAAAGGCCCGCAGCGCCAATGCTGACCTGTTCATTTCGATCCATGCCGATGCCGCCTACAACCGCGGTGCCCAGGGTTCCACGGTCTATGTTCTGTCGGAAAAGGCGGCGACCGACGAGGCTTCCCGGCGTCTGGCAGCCCGGGAGAACGCGGCGCTGATCGGTGGCGTAGAACTGGGCGACAAGGATCCGGTGCTCGCTTCCGTGCTGATGGATCTGTCCCAGAACGCCTCTATCAGTTCCAGCATCGAGGTGGGGGATGCCATTCTCCGGCCCATGGGGCGGCTTGGCCGTCTCCACCGGCCCAGCGTGCAGCAGGCGCCATTCATGGTGCTGAAGTCACCGGACGTGCCGTCCGTACTGGTCGAGACGGCGTACATCTCCAATCCGACGGATGAGCAAAACCTGCGGTCGTCGGCCCACCAACAGAAGCTTGCGGGGGCCATACTTGATGGCATCCAGGCCTATTTTGCCGCGAATCCCCCCGGCGACGCGCCAGGCGACTCGGGTAGTCGCCCGCCCACGACGGTGGCTTCTGCGTCGTTCCTGAATGAGTCGAATGCTGCGCCTCCCCGCCAGCACGTTATCCAGCGCGGTGACACGCTCTCGGGCGTGGCGAGCCGGTACAGGGTCAGCCTCAGCCGGCTGCGCAGCGCCAATGGTCTTCGGTCCGACACAGTGTGGGTGGGGCAGAAGCTGCGCATACCCAGCCAGAGCACCTGACGACCCGCAGACGGTCGGCTCAATGGCGCCCGGTTCAATGTCGCTCGGTTGAGGGCCGACGCGTGATAGGCAAAGGGCTCGGCATTTGAAAGAATGCCCCTATGCCCATCCGCCAGTTGCCAGCGCATCTCATCAACCAGATCGCTGCCGGCGAAGTTGTCGAGCGCCCAGCGTCCGTCGTCAAGGAGTTGCTCGAAAACAGTCTCGACGCGGGCGCCACCCGGATCGAGATCGAGCTTGAGGAAGCCGGGATTCGCCTGTGCCGGATCCGGGACAACGGCCACGGGATTCCCCGGGAAGAACTGGCTCTGGCACTGGCGCGTCATGCCACGAGCAAGATCGAAAGCCTTGAGGACCTTGAGCAGGTAGCGACCCTCGGCTTTCGGGGCGAGGCGCTGCCGAGCATCGCGTCGGTTTCCCGTCTGGCGATGACCTCGCGCCACCGGGACGAGGCTACGGGATTTTCGATTACCGGCAACGAGGGTGGTCCGGGCGAACTCATTCCCGCTGCGCACCTGCCTGGAACCACGGTCGAAGTCCGGGACCTGTTCTTCAATACGCCGGCCAGACGCCGCTTCCTCCGCAGTGAACGCACCGAGTTCGCCCATGTCCGTGCCGCAATCGAGAGCATTGCCCTGTCGCGGGGCTCGGTCGCGTTCCGGGTGCAGCACAATCAGCGCCTTGTCCTTGATCTGCCGGCGGCACCTTCCCTGGCTGAACTGGCCAGCCGAGTGGGGAAGGTCTGCGGGGAGGAGTTTATCCGGCACTCCATTTACCTGGCCCGGGACGCGGCGGGCCTGGCCCTGCGCGGTTGGCTTGCCGCGCCCACCCATGCCCGGAGCCAGCCGGACCTGCAGCAGGTTTTCCTAAATGGCCGGTCTATCCGCGACAAGCTCCTGGTTGGGGCGGTCCGGGCCGCTTATCGGGATGTGCTCTATCGGGACCGCTGGCCCGCCTATGTTCTCTATATCGACATGGATCCCGCCTGGGTGGATGTCAATGCGCACCCCGCCAAGCACGAAGTGCGTTTCCGGGATCCAGCCAGAGTCCGGGACTTTGTTCGCCGCTCGGTCGAGGAAGCGCTGGCCGGGGAAACCGGCCCCGGCGAGCAGGCCCAGGCCCAGACTCAGGACCAGG
>JBBQJK010000353.1:0-3148 GCA_038325835.1 Gammaproteobacteria bacterium | reverse complement strand
GGCGCCGCGACGCAGATCGCGTCGACCCTGGCTCGTAAAGGCCACGCCCTGGGCGGCCAGTGCAGTGGGCAGAATGCAGTCGAACATGTCCACTCCACGATGCACAGCTTCGAGCAGATCACGTGTGGTGCCAACGCCCATCAGATAGCGCGGCTTATACGCTGGCAGGACATCAGTCACGGTGGCGGTGCAGTCTTCGCGTTCGGCCACACTTTCACCCACGGCCAGGCCACCGATGGCAAAGCCGTCAAATGGCAGTTGGGTGATGGCCTGGGCGCTCTCGATACGCAGATCGGTGTAGCACGCGCCCTGCACGATACCGAACAGGGCCTGGGGTGAATCACCGCGCGCCTCCAGGCTGCGTTGCGCCCAGCGATGAGTGAGTTCCATGGCGTGGCGTGCCGTGGCTCGATCCACGGTAGATGGGACGCACTGATCCAGTACCATCATGATGTCCGAGCCAATCGACTTCTGCATGGCAATGCTGCGTTCGGGGCTCAGACAGATGGTGCTGTTATCCACATAGCTTTTGAACTCAGCGCCGTCCTCACGCAGGTGTCGGCTGTCGGGCAGAGAGAAGATCTGAAAGCCGCCCGAATCTGTCAGCACGGAGCGTGGCCAGTTCATGAACGCATGAATGCCGCCGAGCTTTTCAAACAATTCCGGACCAGGGCGCAGCAGCAGATGGTAGGTATTGGCGAGCAGCACCTGGGCGCCACTCTCGAGAATGTCTTCGCGACGCTGGCCACGCACTGAGGCGTGAGTGCCCACCGGCATGAAGGTGGGCGTCAGCACCTCGTTGTGCTGCGTGCGAAACCGGGCCGCACGCGCGCGTGATCCCGCAGCAGTCGCTTCCAGTTGAAAATGCAGGCGGGACACGCAGGGAGGATAGGGCAAACACAGCGGCTTCCGGTAGCACTCTTCCAGCCCACCGCACGGCGGCCCTGGGTCCTGCGCTGGCAGGAGGCGTCCTCTTTGGTCTATCCTCTGCGCGCGATGAAAAGATTAGAGATTCAGTGCAGGGCTGACGACGGCTGTAGCACGGTTTCCTATGGGACGGCACCACTGGGGCGGTGAGATTGTTGCTGAGAACAGCTCAAGGGTCCTGGCCTTCTCAGCACAAAATAAAGTGTTGTCGCCAAGAGGGCGCCCAGAGTATCCGCCAGCATGTCCTTCTGTGCATCCCAGACATCACCTTGGCTACCCAGATAAGCCAGCCCGGCTTCCGGGGCGGCCGTCGCAGCGAACAGCCACTCGATGATTTCGTACACGGCAGCAATGCTCGCAATCACACAGACCGGATAGGTGAACAGCAGGAAGCGATTCGCTACGAGGCTGCGTCTATCCAGCCACTCGGCAATGGCGAAGGCATAGAACCCCACTGAGAAATGCGCCACGCGATCGAAGTGGTTACGCTGGAAGCCAAAGAGGTCCGTTACCCATTCGAAGGGCACCAGGGCAAAGGTGTAATGCCCCCCGATCGTGTGCAGGCCGATGAGCACAAACATAAGACTGTAAGCGAGATTCGAAAACGTCACGCCGCGCCTGGCCAGAATCACGATCGCGCCCACGATGATCCATACCGTCAGGTTCTCGGCAAACCATATGGAGCGCTCATGGGGGTTAAACGCAAGGGCGGCGCAAAGCGGCACGTAGATGAGCAGCAGAAGGTTCAGAAGCCTTGACTGGAACATGGATACCCCTCGCCCCGAGTATAGGACCCCACGGGTTCACCTTTGGAGCCTATCCATCGGGCGACCTGGCAGTGATCTCCCCGGACGACCACCTTTGCCCTATCCTCTGGCGTCATGACCGGCAGCCAACCCATCAAGCGACGCCGCCGAGCCGGCCTCTGGCTGTCGCTCAGCGCTGTCGTCGCCATTGGGGTGGTCTACTGGCAGGACCCCTGGTTCTGGCGCAACTACGTCCGCTTCTTTCAGAGTGGCGACCCCACGGGCGTAGAAATGCTGCCGCCGGGCGAGGAGATCCGCGGCGACGGCTCCTACGTGCTGCCCGTGGCTGCGCCGGAGCAGCGCACGGTGAGTGCGACAGCGCTGGCGGACATGGAGCGCTTCGCCGCGGACTACGGCTCCCACGCGCTTATCGTCATTCACAAGGGCGTCATCCAGGACGAGTGGTACGCACCCCACTGGCAGCGGGACTGGCTGGCCCAGTCCCAGTCCATGCACAAGTCGCTCATGGGCCTCTTCGTCGGCATGGCCATCGCCGACGGCAAGATCACCTCGGCCGAGGATCCTGTCGGTAAGTACCTGGAGGAATGGCGCGAGGATCCGCGGGGCAAGATCACGCTCCGGCAGCTCATGCAGATGAGCTCGGGTCTCGCCCAGTACGCCTTCACCCTGAACCCGTTCACCGACGATAACCGCTGGCTCAATTCCGGCTTCTCCGGCGACGTGATGCTGCGCACCCCCCTGGCCGACTGGCCGCCGGGCACCCGGTACGACTACAACAACGTCAACTCCGAGCTCCTCGGCATGGTGCTCGTGCGCGTGTATGGCCAGCGCTATTCCGCACTCCTGCGGGACAGGCTCTGGCTGCCGATGGGCGGCGAACGGGCCTTCGTGCACACCGACCGGCCTGGCGGACGGGCCTACACATCCTGCTGTCTCATGGCCCCGGCCATGGACTGGGCGCGCCTCGGCATGCTGCTGCTCAACCGGGGCGAGGTGAACGGCCGGCGAATCGTGTCGGAGGAGTGGTTCCGCGAAATGACCACGCCCTCGCCGTCGGCTGGTTTCTATGGACTGCAGATCTGGCTGGGCTACGGCGATCCCGCCGTGCCGCCGGAGCACGCGGGTTCCTCCGGCGCGATTGTGCCCGGACCCTTTCTCGCGCGGGACACCTTCATGACCTGGGGCCGCGGCCAGCAGCACATTTTCGTCGTGCCCTCCCGGGAACTCCTCGTGGTGCGGCTCGGTCCTGCGCTGGGCCGGAGCCCCATCAAGCCGGGTTTCGACGTCACCTCCCTGGTCAACACGGCAATCCAGGGTCTGGAGCCCTAGCGGCAGGGGCAGCGTCCGCCTGCCGCGCCCCGGGTGCCGGCATGCCGTAAACTTGCCCATTCATGAATCTACAGGAACACAAAAATCGGCCCTTCCACCACCGGCTCGACAGCCTGCTCGAGGCC
>JBBQJK010000352.1:0-3167 GCA_038325835.1 Gammaproteobacteria bacterium | reverse complement strand
GAAGTCCATCTGGACTACCTCTACCTCCTCACTGTGGCAGACGTGCGGGGCACCAACCCGAAGCTCTGGAATTCATGGAAGGCCCAACTCTTCGCCGAACTCTACAATCAGGCCAAGCGGGCCCTCCGGCGGGGCCTGGAGAATCCCATAGACAGAGACGAACTCCTCAGCGAGCGCAAGATAGCGGCGCGCACCCTGCCCGACCTGGCCGGCGTGCCGGAATCCCGGATCGACGCGCTGTGGGCTGAGCTGGGCGACGACTACTTCCTCCGCTGCCGACCGGAGGAGATTGCCTGGCACACGCGACTGCTGGCAGCACGGGAAGATGAGGGCCGACGGGTGCTGGTCGGCGTCCAGGACGACGAGTCCGGCGCGGGAACGTCAGTTGTTGTGTACGCTCCGCAGGACCGATCCACCTTTGCGACCGCCACAGCGGTGCTGGACGAACTCGGCCTGAACATCGCCGATGCCCGCATCATTCGGCTTGGTAATGGCTTCAGTCTTTCCACTTATGTCGTGTTGGAGAATGGGGGTGAGCAGGCGCGAGACGACGACCGCCGCGAGCAGATACTGCGCCGCCTGGAGCAGGCCATCACCGCTGGCGAGGACAAAGCGCTGCGGGTTACACGTCGCCCTCCGCGCCAGGTCCGGATGTTCTCCACGCCGACCCACGTGGGCTTCGCGACGGATGAGACCAACGATCGGACAGTGATGGAGATTGTTGCCGGCGATCGTCCCGGGCTGCTCTGTCAGGTCGGGCAGGTCTTGCGCAATCACCGCGTCGGCATTCAGGCGGCGAAGATCCTGACGGTCGGGGAGCGTGCCGAGGATGTTTTCTATGTAACCGATACCGCCGGCGCACCACTAACGCCGGAAGTCTGCGAACTGCTGAAGCAGGCCGTTACCCAGGCACTGGACAGCGCTGCCTGAGGGCGGCGCCCATTCACCCCGAATTGCACCGGACATCACCTGTGAACCACTCCGCCAGCCAGACCATTATCGAATCAGCGTTTGAGCAGCGATCCTCCCTGGATCTCACGTCGGCCACGCCGGAACTGCGGTCGGCGGTGTCGATGGCCATTGAGTTGCTGGACACGGGAAAGGCGCGCGTCGCGGAGAAGACTCCGGAGGGATGGGTGGTCAACCAGTGGCTGAAGAAGGCGGTCCTTCTGCACTTTGGCATTGAGCGCAGCCTGCGGATGCCCGCGGGCGTTACTGACTACTACGACAAGCTGCCCCTGAAGTACCAGGATTGGACTGCGGAAAAGTTTGCCAGCGCCGGTACGCGGGTCGTGCCGGGCGCCATCGTGCGGCGTGGCGCTTACGTGGCCAGCAGCGTCGTACTGATGCCCTCCTTCGTGAACATCGGCGCCTTTGTGGACAGCGGCACGATGGTGGACACCTGGGCTACGGTCGGCAGCTGCGCCCAGATCGGGCGGAACGTGCACCTGTCTGGCGGCGTCGGGATCGGCGGCGTCCTTGAGCCTGTCCAGGCGGGTCCGACCATCATTGAGGACAACTGCTTCATCGGCGCCCGCTCGGAGATCGTTGAAGGCGTAGTGGTCGAGGAAGGCGCCGTGATCTCCATGGGCGTGTTCATTGGCCAGAGCACACGCATCTATGATCGCGCCAGAGACGAGGTGCTCTATGGGCGGGTGCCTGCCGGTGCCGTGGTCGTTGCAGGCACCCTCCCCTCGGATAGCGGCCGATGCCAGCTCTACTGTGCGGTCATCGTCAAGCGGGTGGATGCAAAGACCAGGGCCAAGGTGTCCCTGAATGAACTTCTGCGCAGCGACTGAGGAGAGCGGGCTACGCTATGGAAGAAACTCTTGCTTTTGCCTGTGATCTGATTCGTCGGCCATCGGTCACCCCCGATGACGCCGGTTGCCAGGCACTGCTCGCCACCCGCCTGGCTGCCGCGGGGTTTACCGTGGAAGCACACCGGTTTGGGGACGTGACAAATCTCTGGGCGCGTCGCGGTACCTCTGCGCCTGTGCTCTGCTTTGCCGGCCATACCGATGTCGTCCCTGCAGGACCCCGTGAGGCGTGGCAGTCAGATCCCTTCGAGCCGGAAGTGCGCAGCGGCACGCTCTACGGTCGGGGAGCAGCCGACATGAAGGCCGGCCTTGCCGCGATGGTCGATGCCGCATCCGGCTTTGTGGCGGCCCGACCCGATCACCGGGGCTCTATCGCCTTCCTGATCACCAGCGACGAAGAAGGAAAGGCCCAGGATGGGACGAAACGGATGATGCAGGTCCTCGACGTGCGGGGGGAGCGGCTGGACTGGTGCGTCATCGGCGAACCCTCCTCCGAGAAGCGACTGGGCGACACCCTGCGAATCGGACGTCGGGGATCGCTCAGCGGCATCCTGACGGTTCATGGCCTCGCCGGACATATCGCCTATCCCCACCTGGCACGCAATCCCATCCAGGCCTTCGCGCCAGCGCTGACGGCGCTCTACAGCAAACCCCTGGATGGCGGAAATGAGTCTTTTCCTCCATCCAGCTTCCAGATGGTCAGGCTTGAGAGCAACGGCGACGCCGTCAACGTCACTCCGGGGTCCCTCTCCGCGCGCTTTAACATTCGCTACTCAACGGTCTGGACCCACCTGCAGCTTCGCAGTCATGTTGAGGCGGTACTGCAGGACCACAAGCTTGACTACACCCTGGTCTGGCACCTTTCCGGCGAGCCTTTTCTGACCCCGCCGGGGACATTGATCGAGACCGTGGCTGCGGCAGTCGCGAAGTTGACCGGCGTCGTGCCAGTGCTGTCTACCGGCGGGGGTACATCGGACGGACGCTTCATCGCACCGAGCGGCACCCATGTCGTGGAGTTTGGGGCGGTGAACGCCACGATTCACAAACCCAACGAAGAGATCCCGGTGGCGGATATCGCGGTCATGCGGGATGTCTACCGGGAAATACTTGACCGGCTTCTAGGCTGATTGTGGCGCACCCTGGCGCAGGTCCCGGCTCTTCGGGCGGCGCCAGTTCCAGACCACCCCGAAGGTCCCTAGACTGACCAGGGCAATGAGGACCCAGGCGGGCATGCCGAGCCCCAGCAGCTGCCACGTGACCTTCGCGCATTCCCCAGAGCCGGACAGCACCATACTTAGCGCCTCACTCAGTGGAAAGGACTCGAGCATGAAGTCCAGGCCCGGACCACAA
>JBBQJK010000351.1:0-3185 GCA_038325835.1 Gammaproteobacteria bacterium | reverse complement strand
ATCCGCAACCTGGCCGACGCCGCGGCTGCAGCGAAACTCGACCAGCTGGTCATCGTGTCGTCCGCCGGCGTGACCCAGAAGGATCACATCCTTAACAAGATGTTCGATAACGTGCTGGTCTGGAAGGCCAAGGGCGAGGCGGCTGTCCGGGCCAGCGGCGTGCCCTACACGATCGTCCGGCCGGGTGGTCTCACGGACAAACCCGGCGGCCAGAGCGGCGTTCGCCTCGAGCAGGGTGACCGGGGAACCGGCCTCATTCCCCGGGCCGACGTGGCCCGGGTGTGCGTGGCGGCCCTGCAGTCGCCCGGGGCGCGCAACCGCACCTTTGAGGTGTACAGCGCCCAGACACCGCCCGACGTCGACTGGAATGCCTTGTTCGGCAAGCTGGCCGCTGACGGGACCCAACCAGGAGTGGGGCCATGAGCGCCACCGTGGCCCCGCCGTCCCTGCTGGGGCAGATGCTCGGCAAGACGGTGAGGATCGAACCGGGCGAAATGAAGTCCGTCGTCACGGCGTTCCTGTTGTTCTTCTGCGTCCTGGGTGGTTACTTCGCCGTGCGCCCGGTGCGGGAGACGGTTGGCACCATTCTGGGTTCTGATCGGGTCAGCGATCTCTACGTCGTGACCTGGATCGTGTCCCTGGCCGTGGTTCCCCTCTACGGCTGGGCCTGCACAAAATTCCGCCGCAGTGCCTTTCTCCCCTGGATCTACGCTGTGGTCGCACTGTCGCTGGTGGGTGTCGGTCTCGCCATTGCCGCCGACGAAACCAACACCGCGGTAGCCCAGTTTTTCTACGTGTGGGTCAGCGTCATCAACCTGTTCATCGTTTCCGTGTTCTGGAGTTTCCTGCTCGAGATGTTCGACGCGAACCAGACGCGGCGGTTGTTTGGCGTGATCGCGGCTGGCGGTACCACTGGAGCCCTGGTCGGTCCGCTGCTCACGGACCTCAGCGTGACCACGATTGGTAACCCCGGCGTGCTGTTCATGGGCGCCGGGTTCTTCGTGATTGCCATCTACTGCCAGCGGAGGCTGCTGGGAGTGTGGGAAGGCATGCCCAAGGATCCTGCAGCGCCGCGGGCGCCCGACCGGCCCATGGGCGGGAATCCCTTCTCGGGTTTCTCGCTGGTGCTGAAGTCCCCGTACCTGCTCGGGATCGCGCTCTTCGTCATCCTCCTCGCGTCCGTGAACACCTTCCTGTACTTCGAGCAGCTTCGCCTGGTCAGCGAGACCTTCACTGACAGCGAGCAGCGTACCCAGGTGTTTGCGCGGCTCGACTACATCGTGCAGGGCCTGACGGTGTTGCTGCAGCTGTTTGTCACCGGCCGGGTGGCATCGAAACTCGGTGTCGTGGCCCTCCTGACCATCGTGCCGGTGATCATGGTGGGCGGGTTCCTGAGCCTGGCGGCGGTGAACACCTTTGCGGTGCTGGCCGTGGTCTTTGTGATCCGGCGAGTGGGCGAGTACGCCTTCATCCGGCCGGGCCGGGAGATGCTGTTCAGCCTTGTCGATACCGAGACCAAGTACAAGGCCAAGAACCTCATTGACGTGCCGGTCTACCGCGGCGGAGACGCGCTCTCGGCCCAGGTGAAGACGGGGCTGGAAGCAGGCGGCCTCTCAATGGCCGGCGTGGCCGTGCTCGGTGCCGCACTGGCCGCTGCCTGGGCGCTGAACGGCTGGTGGCTGGGCCGCCGCCAGGCCACCGGTGGGGTGGGGGCTACCCCCCGCCCGTAGGAGCGGCTTCAGCCGCGAATCCCCCGCCATCCTTTCTGCGTGAATCACGCAGATTCTGACGATGGCCTGCCTCCAAACCCCAGAGTAGATTCACCCCATGGAGATCGACCTCAGCACGCTGCTGGCGCTCCCCGCCGCCGAGCGGCTGGAGTTGGCTGAGATGCTGTGGCAGAGCGTTGGGTATCCCACGGCTATCGACACACTGCGGATGCCGGCATGGCAGGAAACCGAACTGGGCCGCCTGCTTGATGAGTACGACAGCGACCGAGACGACGGTATACCCGCTGAAGACGGCATGGCCGCAGTTCGGCAGAAACTGTGGCCCGATGGCTGAGCTTTCGCCGCCGTGTCAGAGGCCAGCCAAAGAGCCCCGCGTCAGCTCGTCTTCTTCGCGCCCAGCGCCTTCAGGTCCGCCAGGACCTCTTTTGAGTGGGCCGTCGGGTCCACCTTGTCGTAGTGCTTCGCGATCTTGCCATCCGGCCCGATCAGGAAAGACTGGCGCTTGGCAATCTTCATGATGCCGAGGTTGTTCATCACCCCGTAGGCTTCCGCGGTCTTGCCGTCGATGTCTGCCAGCAGGGGGAAGGGCAGGCTGTATTTTTCAGCAAACTTCTTTTGGTCCTTGATGGCGTCAATGCTCACGCCGAGGACGGTGGCGCCGATCTCCTCGAAGGCGAAGATATTGTCGCGGAACTCGCAGGCTTCCTTGGTGCAGCCCGGCGTATCGGCCTTGGGGTAGAAGTATAGGGCTACCCACTGGCCCTTGAACTCGTCCAGCGTACGCCAGTTGCCGTTCTGGTCCTGGAGCCGGAAGTCGGGAGCAATCTGGCCTGCGGCCGGCTGCGCTGCCCTGGCTGAGTTCAGCCAGCTGTAGCCAAGGCCAATCACCAGGGCCACGCCCGCAATGAGAACTACTTCACGCATCATGTCTGCCAGCTCCCTCCGTGACTGCCTTGAGCATAGCATCGGGGTCCGATTGCTTGTGGCAACGATTCCGCTGTGACTATCATCCGCCGCATGGCAGCTGAGGGCGCTTCCGGGCAGTAAGGCTCATGACCGCAGACCGCAGACAGAGCACCGGACCGGGAGGCCTGAACAAGCACATCGGTCTGGTGCTGCCCGGTGGCGGCGCTCGCGGCGCCTACCAGGTGGGGGTGCTCAAGGCCCTGGCCGAACTCCTCCCGCGGCGGTCGGCGAATCCCTTCGCGGTCCTGAGCGGAACGTCTGCCGGCGCCATCAGCGCAGCGGTACTCGCTTCCAGGGCCCGTTCCTTTCGCCGCGCAGTGGCCGACCTGGAGCGCGTCTGGGCCAACTTCCACTCCAGCCAGGTGTTTCGGTGTGATCCGGCCACCATGCTCAAGAGCAGCCTGCACTGGTTCGCAGCCGTGGTACTGGGCGGGCTCGGCCCCCGTAACCCCAAGGCACTGCTGGACAACGATCCGCTCTGGGCGCTAC
>JBBQJK010000350.1:0-3212 GCA_038325835.1 Gammaproteobacteria bacterium | reverse complement strand
GGACCTGGGCCACCTTCTGTTCCAGGGTGATTTCCTGCTCGCCGTAGTCGGTCCCCTCGCGGAGCACGTAGGACTCGACGACGCCGCGCAACGCCTCCGGGGACAGGTCGGTATAGGGGACCTCAACCGGTTCCTGGCGGGACTCGGGCTCTGCCTCTGACGGTACGGATGGATTCACGGAGAACCTTGTAACATGGGGCGGGGATAAATGGCCTTGGGTTGTGCGTTGGAATGAAGCCCGCCGGTGACCTCTGCGGACTCCCGGAGTCGCGGGAGGATGAACGCTACATGCGCCGGGCCCTGGACCTGGCACGCAACGCCGAAGCGGCGGGCGAGGTCCCGGTGGGCGCTGTGCTCGTGCGCGACGGCGCCGTGATCGGGGAGGGCTGGAACCGGCCCATCGGCACTTCCGATCCCACGTCCCATGCGGAGATCGAGGCGCTGCGGGCGGGTGCCCGGCAACTGGGCAACTATCGCCTCGGTGGGTCTACGCTTTACGTCACGATGGAACCCTGTCCCATGTGCGCGGGCGCGATGCTTCATGGCCGGGTTGGCCGCCTCGTGTACGGCACGCCCGACCTGCGGGCCGGGGCAGCCGGCACGGTGATCGACGTCCTCGGCGGACCCGCGGCGAACCACCGGGTCGAGGTCACGGGCGGCGTCCTGGCGGATGAGTGCCGGGATCTGCTCCAGTCCTTCTTCCGCGCCCGACGCTTGTAGGAGCGCCGACCGGCGCGATTCACTATCGATCGCGCCCGTAGGAGCGCCTTCAGGCGCGATTCAATATAGATCGCGCCTGAAGGCGCTCCTACGGGCGCTCCTTAGGGTGGAGAAAGCGTGACGGCCGTCTTGCCGCGCCCAGGGGGCGAGACTATAGTTGACGTATACGTCAATCGAGGACTTTCCGAGTGGAACGGCCTTATTCCATCCAGCAGCTCTCCCGGGAATTCGACCTCACCCCGCGCGCACTGCGCTTTTACGAGGACAAGGGCCTGATTGCGCCGGCGCGCCGGGGCACGACCCGGCTGTACTCTGACCGGGACCGGACCCGGCTCCGGTTGGCCCTGCGGGGCAAGCGGCTCGGCTTTTCCCTGGAAGAATGCCGGGAGATCATCGATCTGTACGATCCGGGACAGCCGGGCGGGGCCCGGCAGCTCCTCCGCCTCTGCGACAAGATCCGGGAGCACCGGGCACAACTGCTGCAGAAGCTCCGGGATCTCGAGGCAACCCTGGGCACGATGGGGGACGTTGAGGCCAGATGCCTCGCTGAGTTGCTGAAGATTGACCTAAACGTAAGAAAGCTCAGCCAATGACCGCCCTGACCCCGGACTTCCTCGACTTCGGCTTCGATGAGGGCACCCTTCTGCTCCGGGACTCGGTGCGGCAGTTCGCGACGGGCGAGATTGCCCCCCGCGCCGCGGAGATCGATGCCTCGAACCAGTTTCCCAACGAGCTCTGGCAACGCATGGGAGCCGTCGGGCTGCTGGGCATTACGGTTGAGCCCGAGTACGGCGGAGCGGGGCTGGGCTATCTGGAGCACGTGCTCGCCATGGAGGAGATCAGCCGCGCGTCGGCCTCCGTCGGCCTGAGTTATGGGGCGCACTCGAATCTCTGCGTGAACCAGTTGCGCCGGAACGGTACCGAAGAACAGAAACGCCGTTTCCTGCCCGGACTCGTCAGTGGTCGGTTCATCGGCGCCCTGGCAATGAGTGAGCCGAACGCAGGATCCGATGTGGTCAGCATGCGGCTTAAAGCCGAGCCGGAAGCGGGCGGCTACGTGCTGAACGGCACCAAGATGTGGATCACCAACGGGCCGGATGCCCACGTACTGATCGTCTACGCCCGGACGGAGCCGGACGCGGGAGCGAAGGGCATTACCGCGTTTCTGGTGGAGAAGGGGTCGCCCGGCTTCACGACGGCGCAGAAGCTCGACAAGCTGGGTATGCGGGGTTCCAACACCTGCGAACTGGTATTCCGGGACTGCGCTGTGCCGACCGGCAACATCCTGGGCGCGCTGAACGAGGGCGTGCGGGTGCTCATGAGCGGCCTCGACTACGAGCGGATTGTGCTGAGCGCCGGTCCGCTCGGCATCATGCAGGCATGTCTCGACGCGGTGCTGCCCTACGTCCACGAGCGCCGGCAGTTTGGTCAGCCCATCGGTGAGTTCCAACTGATCCAGGGCAAGCTTGCCGACATGTACACCACGCTGCACGCCTGCAAGGCCTATGTGTATGCGGTCGCCCGCGCCGCCGACGCCGGGAAGGCGACGCGCCGGGATGCGGCCGGGGCAATCCTCTACACCGCCGAGCGCGCGACGCAGATGGCTCTCGACGCCATCCAGATTCTCGGCGGCAACGGCTACATCAATGAGTACCCGACGGGTCGCCTGCTCCGGGATGCGAAGCTTTACGAGATCGGTGCCGGCACGTCGGAGATCCGCCGCATGCTCATTGGCCGGGAACTGTTCAACGCCACTGCCTGATCTGGAGGGTTGCCGATGGCCGGCCGCTACTACGAAGAGTTCCAGGTGGGGCAGACCATCGCCCATGACATTCACCGCACGGTGACGGAGACGGACAACCTCCTCATTACGACACTCACCCACAACCCGGCGGCGCTGCACCTGGACGCGGAATACTGCCGGGACACCGAGTTTGGCCGGATCCTGGTCAACAGTTGCTTTACCTTAAGCCTGATGGTGGGCGTATCTGTGCACGACACCACCCACCGCACGGCAATTGCCAACCTGGGCTGGGACGAAGCGCGGTTCCCGCTGCCGGTGTTTGTGGGGGATACGTTGCGGATCGAGACTGAAGTGCACGCGCTCCGGGAGAGCGAGTCACGCCCCAACGCCGGTATCGTCACCTTCATCCACCGCGCATTCAATCAACGCCAGGAGCAGGTCGCCAGCTGCAAGCGGCACGCTCTGCTGCTCAAGCGGCCTCTGCCATGATCCGCAGGAGCTGGCCATGATTCCACGGAGTTGGCTGTTTGTTCCGGGTGACAGCGAGAGGAAGCTGGCCCGTGTGCTGGAGGCGGGCGCGGATGCCGTTATTCTCGATCTGGAAGATGCGGTGGTGGCCGAGCGCAAGCCGCTGGCCCGGGAGATGACGGCGGCGTTCCTGCGCTCACGCGGGCAAGCCACGGGTCCGGCGCTCTTGCCGGCCCTCTGGCCGGCCCTCTGGGTCCGCGTGAACGCCCTGTCCTCGGGC
>JBBQJK010000349.1:0-3229 GCA_038325835.1 Gammaproteobacteria bacterium | reverse complement strand
CTGACAGCCGATCTGGTCGTTCTCGCCACCGAAGTGCCGGGCATCAAGGCCATCGTCGGCGCCTCCCGCGGTCTCGACGACGCCGTCTGGCGCCGGCGCATCGACTCACTCCGCGTGACGAATGCCTTTGCCGTGTGGCGCCTGTGGCTCGACCGACCCGTGGCGGCCGGCCGGTCGGCTTTTGCGGGCACCGCAGGCGTTGGCCCTCTCGATAACATTTCCATCTACGAGAATCTTGAGGACGAGAGCCGGGCCTGGGCCGCCCGCACCGGCGGTTCGGTGGTTGAGCTGCATGCCTACGCCTTGCCCACCGGTGCCAACGAGACGGCGCTGAAAAAGCAGTTACTCGCCGGTCTGCACACCCTCTACCCGGAGACCGCAGCAGCCGCGATCACTGAAGAGCGCTTCATCCTGCGGCAGGATTGTCCGGCCTTCGCGCCGGGCAGCCACGCGCTGCGGCCGGAGGTGCGAACCCCCTTCCGTGGCCTGAGCCTGGCTGGAGATTTTGTGCAGTTGCCGTTTCCCACCGCACTCATGGAGCGCGCCGCTTCTGCCGGCATGCTGGCAGCCAGCACACTGCTCGATAGCCTCGGCGTCCGGCCCGAGCCGCTGTGGTCCGTTGCCGTTCGCGGTCCCTTCGCCAGGTCACCATGAGTGAACTCATCCTGTTCGGGCGGCCGCTGCCGGCGTTGCCCCCCGCGTCGACGCTGCCGGACTGGCAGCAGGCAGAGCCGCGCTGGATGGCAAGCGCCCTGCAGATCGCGATGGGCCGTTCCGGCGGCGGCTGGTTCGTGGTGGACGAGCGGCGCCGTTTCGGCGTCGAACCGCGCCGCTACCGGATTGATGCCCGGGATCTGGTCTTCTGGCGCGGCGCCAACGGACTCATGGCAGCGCCCGATGTCTGCCCCCACATGGGCGCGTCGCTGGCCGATGGCTGCGTGCGGCAGGGCCGGCTGGTGTGTCCCTGGCACGGCATGGAACTGGGCGATAAACCCCAGGGGTCCTGGCGGCCACTCCCCCTCCATGACGATGGGGTGCTCGTGTGGGTCCGGCTGGACGACGCGGGCGAGGCGCCGACCGAGCGCCCCTGCCTGCCCCTGCGTCCTGCTCGCTACATCGATGCGGTCGTGCGCCTGGAAGCCCGCTGCCGTCCGGAGGATCTGCTGGCGAACCGGCTCGATCCCTGGCACGGTGTGCACTATCATCCCCACACATTCCGCCGCTTGCAGGTCGTCGAGCGCCGGGACGACGAGATCACGGTACGGGTAGCCTTCGCCGTTCTGGGGCGCCTGGCCGTCGAGGTGGACGCCCGCTTTCACTGCCCCGACCCGCGTACCATCGTCATGACCATCGTCGGTGGCGACGGCGCTGGCTCGGTGGTGGAAACCCACGCCACGCCCATCGACGACACGCGCTGCGCCGTGATCGAGGCCACGCTCGCCACGTCTGACCGGCCGCAGATGAAGTACGTGCTGCCTTTGGCCCGGTGGGCGCGCCCCTGGCTTGAGCGGCGGGCGGCACGCCTGTGGGTTGAGGATGTGGCATATGCGGAGCGGCGGCGCGTGGTCCTGGATGCACAGAGCCGGGTGGCCAGCGGGTAGGTAGTTTCCCCGATTCTGGGGAGATGGCCTTGGGAACTATGGTGAGCTGATGGTGATCAAGACTCGTAAGTCATTTTTTCTGGCGATACTTCTCGCGGTTTCCCCCGTGGCAGCGGCGACCGACCTGAATCCGTTCCTGGACTACAGCGGCGACCAGCTCTTCCAGCGCTTCTGCGCCAGCTGCCATGGCAAGTTCGGTTATGGTGATGGTCCAGTGGCAACCTCCATCAAGGTCCTGATCCCCGATCTCACCCAGCTGGCGAAGCGCGCTGGTGGTCGTTTTCCGGTGCAGCGCGTTCGGGAAATCATCGACGGACGGGCCGTGCTGCCCGCCCACGGCACCCGGCCGATGCCGGTCTGGGGCTACGAGCTTGAGGCGCAGGTGCCGGAGGATCAGCCCAGCCGGGCTGTCGCCCAGGGCCTCATCGACCGCTTGGTCGAGTACCTCAGTTCCATACAGCGCTAGCCCCCATGCCAGCCAGCCCCTGGAAGTCCATTGCCGTCGTCGTCGACCCGCTGCGGAAGACCCATCCGGCACTGCAGAAGGCTGCCGCGCTGGCCGAGAGTTGCGGTGCCCGCCTGACACTGCTTAACACCTTCGTCCTGCCCCAGCCTACGGCCAAGGCAGTGGGGATCTCGGCACCGGAGATTATCGACGCCGCGCTTCGGGAACGGCGCCGTAAGCTGGAAGCATTGGCGGCAACCCTGCGCCGGCGGGGCCTGCGGGTGCAGTGCGTGGTGGAGTGGGATTACCCCGAGCACGAGGCGCTAGTCCGGCAGGTACTGGCGACGCGCCCGGACCTGCTCGTTGCCGGGACCAGCCACCACAACCGGCTGGTCCGGTGGATTCTGTCGAATACCGACTGGGAATTGATCCGCAGCTGCCCGTGCCCCTTGTGGCTGGTGCGGGGTGGCGCGCTCCCGAAGAAGCCGAAGGTGCTGGTGGCCGTCGACCCCGGGCACGCTCAGGCCGGTCGCTCCCGGCTCGATTCCCGGCTGCTCGGGGCCGCCCGGACGCTCGTCGACAGCATCGGTGGGACGATCAGCATCATCCATGCGGATGACGTGCAGCACAGCCGGATCGATGCCGTGGAACGCCTGGGCAACCGCCACGACATCCTCCCGGCCAATCGCTATGTCTTCCCGGGCGAGGCGACCCGAGTCCTGCCGGAAGCGGTGTGGCACGTGGGGGCCGATATCCTGTTGCTCGGTGCCGTCTCGCGCAGCCGCCTGGGCCAGCCGTTCATCGGCACTACTGCCGAGCGCGTGATCGACCGGGTGGAGTGCGATGTGTTTGTCGTCAAGCCGGTGGGCTATCGGTCGCCGGTTACCCGGCGGCGTCCGCGGCTTCCGACGTGAAGCGGCAGCACTGCTGATTCTGCTGCCTTTCTCCCGGTGGTTGCCCTGACCAAGACCTCGACCATGAAGCCGTTTGCCGCGGGTGACATCTTCCTGGGCTGCACGTACCTGATGAACGTGCCTGGGGATGATCACGCCGGCGAGGGTCGCATCCTGCAGTTCGACCGTCACAGGGTCCCCAAGGGGACGCTGTACACGGTGGGCACGACCCATCTCATCGTCAACCTGCGGTTTGGCCCCGGCGGCGTGCTGTGGGGGTTCGATCCGTT
>JBBQJK010000348.1:0-3232 GCA_038325835.1 Gammaproteobacteria bacterium | reverse complement strand
GTTCTCGGATAAACAGCCGCTGCTGGCCAAGGGCTTTGTGCACTACGTGGGCGAGGAGGTGGCCGCTGTCGCTGCCACCGACCCGCTGATTGCCGAGGCGGCGCTGGACCTCATCGAGGTTGAGTACGAGGTGCTGCCGTCCGTGACTTCCCTGCGCCGGGCCCTGCAGCCGGACGCGCCGCAGCTGCACGAGTGGGCCACTGGCAACGTGGCGCTGACCCACGAGAGGGATTTTGGCGATCCGGACGCCGCCTTTGCCGCCAGCGATCTCGTGATCACCGATGAATTCCGCTCTCCCGTCCAGCACAACACGCTCGCCGAGCTGCACGTGGCGCTGGCCGACTTCACCAATCCCGACAAGCTGCAGCTGTGGACACCGACCCAGGGTGCGCCGATGTACCAGATGGCGCTGGCCAAGGCCTTCGGTCTGGAGACCAGCCAGGTCCGGATCGTCTACGGCAATGTGGGTGGTGCGTTTACCGGCCGAGGGCGGGCCAAGCCCCACCATTTCATCGCGGCGCTCCTGTCCCGCGTCGCTGGCAAGCCCGTAAAGATCAAGGCGACCGGCGACGAAGAGTTCATCATGTTCCGGGGTTCCGGCGAAACCCGGTACCGCTTCCGCACCGGCGTGACCCGGGACGGCAGGCTCAAGGCTCTCGAAGCGGACGTCACCTTCGATGCGGGCGCCCACGCGGAGTGGGCCATGATCCTGTGGCTCCCGGCGCCCTACCTGAACTGGCTCTACAAGGTCGACGCCGTGCGCTACCGGGGCCGCTTTGTCTACACCAGTACCGTCCCCAAAGGGTCCCACCACGGGGGCATTTTCGGCCGGCTGTCGGCGGGCTGGATGCAGCACCTGAATCACGTCGCCGAAGAGCTCGGCATGGACCCTGCTGAGTTTCATCTGAAGAACGCGATCGACCCGGGACATCACGCGCTGGATGGCAGCGACTTCGCGTCCTGCGGGCTGAAAGAGTGCATTGACCGGGTGGTGGAGCGTTCCGGCTGGAAGGCCAAGTACGGCAAGTTGCCCCCGTACCGGGGCATCGGTATCGGCATTGGCGCCCAGGCCTCGGGCGGCAAGAATGCCGCCAACGACACCTCCGCGGCGCTGCTGAAGGTCGCCGATGACGGCGTCGTGACGCTCTATACCGGGATCCCGGACATGGGCCAGGGCTCCCACACGGTGATGGCGATGATCGCCGCCGAAGTCCTCGGTGTAGAGCCCGAGGACATCCGCATCGTCGGCGGCGACTCGGACATCACACCGTTCGACTGGGGCGCCTTTTCCCAGCGCGGCACCTTCACGACGGGTAACGCGGTGAAACTGGCGGCGGAGGACGCCCGCGCGCAACTGGCCGGGATCGTCGGCACCCTGCTCGGCGTGGCCGCGACGGACCTGCAGTTTGCCCGCCGCCGGGTGTGGGTGCGCGGCGAGGCGCAGGACGCGCCCGGCAGGTCCTTCAGTTTCCGCGAGGCCATCGGCAAGGCCTTCAATGGCGTCCAGGGCCTGGCGATCATGGGGCGCGGGTCCTTCAACTCGCCGCGTCCGTCCGGATCGCTGGCCTATTCCTTTGGTGCCCAGGTGGCGGAGGTGGAAGTGGACCCGGAGTCCGGCGCGGTCCGGGTGTTGAAAGTGACGGCGGCCCACGACCTGGGCCGGGCACTCAACCCGCTGGCCGTGGAAGGCCAGCTGGATGGCCAGGTCTTCTCCGGCATGAGTCAGGTGCTCTATGAAGAGTGCCGGATGGACGGCGGCCAGATCCTGAATCCCTCCCGCCTGGAGTACAAACTGCCGCGCACCTACGAGTTGCCCGAGGTGGAGTACATCCTGGTGGAGACCATCGACCCTTATGGACCCTTTGGGGCCAAGGAAGTGGGCGAGGGGCCGATTGTGGTGACCATGGGTGCGGTGGCGAATGCGGTGGCGAATGCGGTGGGCGAGATGGTGCCCCAGATTCCGATGACGCCCTGGCGCCTGTTGCGGGTGATCCGCCACCGGCGGAACCACGGGCTGGCTCCGGCGGACTGAGGCTCGCGGTCAGTTCAGAAAGAACTGGAGTGCCGCGATCGTCAGTCCGAAGCCGACGACCAGCATGGAGCCGAGTTGGACGACCAGCCGGCTGGACAGCAGCTCCATTTCCTTCCGGACCAGAACATTGTCCTGGCGGAGCGCTGCGATATCTGTCTTGACGCATTCTCAAGAAGTCGTCGGCTGCAGTCGGCGCGTACTTTGGCCTGTTCTCGCTGGCCAAGGCACTGTTCACGCCCCTGCAGCTTTGGGTGGAGCGGCGCTTCGAGAGGCGCCGGGCGTACCTCCTGTGCATGGGGGCCTATGCCCTTGGCAGGCTGTCCTGGCTGCTGGCCACACCGGCAGAACCTGACCTCGTGCTCTATGCCCCTGGCCCTCATGACGGGCTCCGGGTCTGGCGCTTCACCGGGCGTGACCGCCGCGCGGCCTCCGACGGACGGTCGGGGTGAGGGTATTCCGCCGGACCGCCGTCGCTAGTACACTCGCCAGCATTGATCGGGGGCCGTCACCAGACGGCGGGCTTTCTAGGGGAGTTATTCATGAACAAACTAACAGTGATGGCTGGCGTTGCGGTGCTGAGCGCCATGGTCGGCGCCGGTGCTCAGGCGGGTACGCCTTATTCGGCATCGGCGAACGTCACCTTTGCCTGGGGCGGGGCCAGCACGGCAGGCGATGCCATCGGCTGGACGTCGAGCGCTGCCAACACTCTCAGCACGGTGGACAACGCCACGTACTTCACGACGCTCCCCGGTACCAACTCCACCAGCTACTTCAACTCCGCGTTCGCCATTGCCAGCGACTACGCTGCCGGCACGACGGACGACTGCCTGACGCCGGTACCCCCCGATCCCCTCAACCTGGCCGATCCGGGCTACAACACCATCCAGCTCCGGCGTTACGGTTGCCGCGTCACCGACAGCACCGGCTATAACTCGCCGCTGTTCCTGCTCACGCCGGTTTCAGCCTCGGGTCCGGCGGCAACGGCCACCGGCGCGGTGACGATCACCGATACGACCCTCACGGGCATCCTCACCGTCTCTTCCACCAGTGACGAGTCCAGCCCGGCGCCGTTGGGCGCGGGTGCCACGGGCTTCGACTACCGTAGCGCCGACGGGTCGCCCTTCGGTAACGTGTGGTACGGCGTCAGCAGTTCAGCCACCCTGGCCCTCGCATTGACCGGCACTTTCAATGACACCAACT
>JBBQJK010000347.1:0-3243 GCA_038325835.1 Gammaproteobacteria bacterium | reverse complement strand
GCCGCCGGTGAAGCCCAGGCGACCATCCACCACCAGCAGCTTGCGGTGCGTGCGCTTGTTGATCCGCGACAGGTTGTACCAGGCCAGCGGCCGGTAGAGCTGCACGCGCACGTCGCCGGCCTTCATTTCCTCCAACAGCGCGGGCTCCATCTTCAGGCCACCGACCCAGTCGATCACCACGTTCACCTTGACGCCGGCCCGGGCACGCTCGATCAACGCCTCGGAAAACTCCCGGCCGACGTCGCCCGACCAATAGATGTACGTCTCGAAGTTGATGGTCTGCGTTGCGCCGCGGATGGCGTCGAGCATGGCGGGGAAGATCTCATCTCCGTTGTCGAGCGCTTCGACCAGGTTGCCGCTGGTGATGCCCGGGCCGAGCAGCACGCCCATCTCCCGGCGGAACTGCACGTCGTTGACGGCGTAGTCGTGCTCGATGCTGCGTTCGAGCGTCTTGTCCGAGCGTATGAAGTTGAACGAGAACAGCGCCACCACCACCGTGGCCAGGACGGTGGCGGCGAGTATCCAGAAGACCTTCTTACGGCTGATTCGCATGATGGGCCGGGTGACCAGTGAAAAATGGACGTTCAGTCTGCCATGCCAAGGGGAGGACAAACAGCGTACGCCGCGCCGCTGGCGGCCTTCCCACGAGCCGCATCCGATGGTTTCAATCGGCCGCCACAGCACCACCCAGGCGAGGATCAGCGGGCCCTCGGACAGCACTTTGCCTAACGGCGCCGGCACGGCGGCCCGCCCCCGGCAGTGAGTGGCAAGGCATTGCGGAAGTCTGCCTCGAGCTGGATCAGGACCTGCCGCCCGTGCCCTGCCTGCCTGGCAGCATCAATCAGGTGATCGTCAATATCCTCGTCAATGCTGCCCACGCCGTAGAGGCTGTCAGTGCCGAGCGGCCTCGGGGGTCCGGGCGCATCGTCGTGGCGACGAGCGTGGACGATGGTGCTGCCGTTATTCGCATTACGGACAACGGTTCGGGCATGAGCGAGGAGGTCCGTGCCCAGGTGTTCCACCCGTTCTTTACCACCAAGGAAGTCGGGCAGGGCACGGGCCAGGGTCTGGCGATCGCCCACAGTGTCATCACCAGGCACAAGGGTTCAATCGAGCTGGAGAGCACGCCCGGTCAGGGGACCTGCTTCACCATTCGCCTGCCGCTAGCCCCGCAGGTTGTGGCGAAAGAGGGCGACAGCCCCGGAGACAGTGCCGCCGCAGCCTGAAGGGTCAGGCGGGAATCAGGACCCGCAGCATCGACTGCCACTGCGGCTCCAGCGAAGGGACAAGAGAGGGTATCGGGCCGGCTCGAGGTTCCTCAGGGCTTCCACCCGCACGCGGCCAACGGCCGTGCCGTCCCAGGCCAGCTGTTTGCGCGGTGCTGTCACCGGGGGCGAACGGCAGTCAGCCGGAGCGTCACGGCACCGACCACCTTCACGTTGCCCGAGAGCTGCAATGGGGCGCGGGTGGCCGACAATGTGGAGAATCTCGCAACCCTCGTCAGCAACTGTGAATAAACTGCCGCGTAGCCTTCTATAACCGGGACACCGTGCAGGTGGCCCTGCTGGGCATGGTGACCGGCGAGTCGCTGGCACATCTGAACTGCCTGATCGGCCGGGGCCGGGCGCGAAGGCGGACGACGGCGCAGGGCGTGTGGCTCTACGAGCCAGCTTGACCCGGAGCCTGACCAGGACAGCCATCGGCACGTCCGAATCAGCACCGTAGCTCTGTCTGGGATCGCCCACGATCGAAAGGCCCGAATGGGGCCGGATTCTGCTCGTCGCTGACACGCTTGCGCATTCCGCTGGATTCGCGGCTGGCAAGCTGCCCGCCGCCATTCGCAGGCTCCCGCGATGGAGTCCTTGCAACCGGCAGTCGGGCCACTGGTGCCCCTCTCGTCAGCGCGCTACGAGCGCCATCGCCCCGAGGCCACTCTTCTCTATGAGCTGGTCGCGCAGCACTACCCGGCGTTTATTGAGGCACTGGGCGAGGAAGGCCGGTCGCTGCCCGCCCACATGCAGCAGGAGTTCGAGGCTTACCTGAAGTGCGGCCGGCTGGAGCACGGTTTCCTGCGGGTCCGCTGCACGCAGTGCCGCGCGGAACGGCTGGTGGCCTTCAGCTGCAAGCGCCGGGGCTTCTGCCCGAGTTGCGGGGCGCGGCGCATGGTGGAGACCGCCGCGCTGCTGGTGGACGAGGTCCTGCCCCGGCAGCCCCTGCGCCAGTGGGTGCTGAGCGTGCCGTTTCCGCTGCGCTTTCTGTTTGCCACGGAACCGGCGGCCCTTACCGCCGTGCTGGGCATCGTCTACCGGGCGATTGCCGCGCACCTGATCCGCAAGGCGGGGCTGACGCAGTCCACCGCGCAAACCGGCGCCGTGACCCTGATCCAGCGCTTCGGCAGCGCGCTGAACCTGAATATCCATTTCCACCTGCTGGTGCTGGACGGGGTCTACGTCCGCGGGCACGACAAGCTCCAGTTCCGGCGGGTGCCGCCACCGACCAAGGCCGAGCTGGATGGGATTCTCAGGACCATCACCCGCCGCGTCGGCCGGCACCTGCAACGCCGCGGCTGGCTGACGCGGGATGCGGAAAGCAGCCACCTGACGCTCGACCGGGAAGACACCGCCCTCGACAGTCTGCTCAGCCACTCCATCACCTACCGCATCGCCCTCGGTCCGCGGGCCGGGCAAAAGGCCTTCACGCTGCGGAGCCTGCCGGCCACCACACGACGAGCGCCTGACAAGCCCTTCCTGGCGAGCGCCGACGGCTTCTCCCTGCACGCGGGCGTGGCCGCCGGTGCCGATGAACGCAAGAAAGTCGAGAGGCTGTGCCGCTACATCGCCAGGCCGGCGATCGCCACGGGCCGGCTGTCGCTGACCGGTCAGGGCCAGGTGCGCTACACCTTGAAGACGCCCTACCGGGACGGCACCACCCACGTGGTCTTCGAGCCGCACAATCGCTGGCGTACCGAGGTCACGCCGGCCGGGCGGGGGACACCCACCACGTCTGACCCGCGCACACCCGCCGAGCGGCACCGGGCGATGACCTGGGCACAGCGCCTCAAGCGGGTCTTCGGTATCGAGATCGAGACCTGCGAGCAGTGCGGGGGCAAGGTCCGGGTCATTGCGAGTATTGAGGACCCGGCGGTGATGGGGCGGATCCTCGGGCACCTGGCATCGCGGGAGCTGCCGGCCGGGTCGAGGCCGCCGAGCAGAGCCCGCGGTGCACCTCCAGGAAACCGTACCG
>JBBQJK010000346.1:0-3260 GCA_038325835.1 Gammaproteobacteria bacterium | reverse complement strand
TCATGCAGCAGGGGCGACTGGTGGATCTTGACGGGAGCCTTGCATTGCAAGCGGCCCGCCTCAGCACAGTTCATGGCCTCCCGCTGGCCGACAGCGTGATCCTCGCGACGGCCCGGGCGTACGATGCTGTGCTCTGGACTCAGGATGCCGACTTCAAGGATCTTCCTGGCGTTCAATTTCGGGCCACCCGACGCTGAGAACCGTGCGCCCCAACCGCTCCCTGCCCGGATATCAGCTCTTGCTTCGGCTGTGGGAGATGGGGTGCCGCCGGGCACTGGCGCGTTTTCGCCGCCAGCTGGCCCACGGCCCTGAAGTCAATGCCGCGACCCTTCGCCGGATCCTGAAGCGCAACGCCGCAAGCGAATTCGGGCGGCGCCACGACTTTGCCGGACTGGCCCGGGCTCTCGATGTTGACGCGGCTTACGCCGGCGCCCTGCCTGTCGCCACCTACGACGATTTCCGCGAACCCTTCGAGCGCATGGCGAATGGCGCAAACGACGTCCTGTTTCCCGGCCGGCCGCGCATGTTCGTCAGCACCTCGGGCACGACGGGTGACCCCAAGCTGTTTCCGGTTACCCTGCGCCAGCAGAATGCGGCGCTCCTGTTCATCGCGCTGCTGACACCCGCAGCCCGGGCCGCCTGCACGCCCGGCCTTGGCTTTCGCCAGCCGACGGCCACGCTGATGGTGGCGAGTCGGCCCGGGCACCAGACCGCGGCCGGCATTCCGGTGGGGAATCCGAGCGGGGCGGGAATACGGCGGATCCTGAAACTGGCGCCGCCGTTCTGGGTGTTTCCCGCCTTGGTATTGACGGTGCAGGACTACCCGACAGCGCTGTACCTGCACGCCCTGTTTGCACTCCGGGCGCCGGATCTCGGCTGCATCGAAGCCATCTACTGCAGTCACATCGTGAGCTGGATGGGCATGATCGAACGCCGGGGGGCGGACCTGGTGAGGGACATGGCCAGCGGCGGTCTCGCGAGTGATCTCGTCCTCACGGCACCAGAGCGTGCCACGCTCACGGGACTGCTGCCCCCGGCCCCGGAGCGGGCCCGGTTCGTGGCGCAGGAGCTGGCCCGGGACTCCGCGGGGCGAATGACCCGCCTGTGGCCGCAACTCAGGGTGCTGAGCTCCGTCGTGAGCGGTGCCTTCGCCGTGAGCGTTCCTCGCCTGCGCGCCCTGGCCGGCCCCGGTCCTGCGCTCTACACCACCTGCTTCGGCGCAACCGAGGGCATGGTGGGCATCAATCTGTGGGGTGACGCGCCGGAGCGCTACGTCCTTGCCCTCGGCGCCGTCTATTTCGAGTTTCTGCCGCTGAGCGAGCTGGATGCGGTCAGTCCACGGGCAGTGGCCCTGGACGCACTGGTCGTCGGTCAGGCCTACGAAGTGGTTATCACGAACCAGGCCGGCCTGTATCGCTATCGACTTGGCGACGTCGTGCGGATCGTCGACTTCGCTGGCCGGACGCCAGTCTTTGAATTTGATCACCGGCGCGGCAATGTGGTGGACCTGGTCGGCGAGAAGACAACCGAGCAGCATTTCCGCAATGCCTTCAACCAGCTGGCAAGAGAGCAGCTGGGCAGCGAGGCTGGACTCACCGATTTCACCGTCTGGCCGGAGATCGGCACGCTCCCATATCGCTATGTGGCTTATGCGGAGTTGTCACCGACGGCCACGGTAGCGGACTCGAAGCTGCTGGCGGAACGTCTCGACGCACTCCTCGCGACTGAGAACCCCTCCTATGCCACGCTGGGCCGGGCCAACGGCCGACTGGATCCTGTGGAGCTGCGCCTCGTCTGCCCCGGCACCTTTGAGCTGCTGACAGCACTGCAGCGGGAGCAGGCCGCCGGCATCAATGCCAATCAGGTCAAGGTGCCGAAGTTGTTGCGCAATCCAGAGCAGCGCGCGCTTTTGCAGCGCGGGGTAGAGGCCCTTTAAGGGCATGGACCGAGGCGCTGCTGCCCTCTAGAGAACGCCGCGCTTTACCAGCCGCTCGATATCCGCCCGCTGCCACTCCGTGAACTCGCGCCGCTCGGGCGCGCGGGCCTTGCCGCCATCCAGCAGAAGGTTCGCCGGCCGAATCACCGTCTGCCGGTAGCTCTCCGCGTAGGCCTGCAGGGGCTGACGGGCCAGCACATTCGAGAGTCCCGTTTTCCGCCGGCAGGCGCGCAGTGCTGCCAGATCGATCGTGGCATAGGCCACCATGGATTCGCCGCCCGGCGCCGCTTCAGCCAGGATCTGGCCGTAGTAGTCGACGACCTTCGACATGCCCGTGGTGGACTCCGCCGGCAGGGCAGTGCCGGTCAGCGCTGCCGAGTTGGCCGACACGACATAGGCGATGTTCTCCGCCGCCCGGGCCCGGCGCCCGAGTTCCTTCGGCGCGACGGATGGGCTGCCGACCTCGCTGGAGGGGTGGATGAAGATCTCTGCACCCCGCATGGCCCCCATCCGGGCAATCTCCGGGTACTGGATTTCCTCTGAGGCAATCGCGGCGAGGCGGCCAATCGGCGTATCAGCCACCGGGAAGACGCCTTCCACACCATAGATTTCCAGGTATCTGTCCCAGACGTCGTAGGGGGTAGGCCCTGACAGGGAAATCATCCGTCGGTAGCGCAGCACGGTCTCCCGGTTCGGGGCGATGATGAAGCAGGTCTGGAAGTAGAGTTCCGGGAAGTGGGGGTCCACTTCGTAGGCATTGCCCGCCAGATAGACGTCCGACTTTGCGGCGATGTCCGCCAGGGCCTGGTATTCAGGGCCGTCGATCTGGAGCGCGGCCTTGTCCCGCCAGACAGGGACCGACTCGCCCAGCGGGAAGCCCGTGAGGAAGTACTCGGGCAGCACCACCAGTTTCACGTCAATGCCGCTGAACTGCCGGATGAAAGCCTTGCTGGCGGCCACCGATGCCCCGACCCGGGACAGATTCCCGGCCATGCGCGCCCTGGCCGCTGCCCGGTCGGCACAGTCGTTAATGCAGGCCGTCGTCAGCTGCAGGGCGAGGGCCGCGTAGCGCTCGGGCGGAGGGTTTTCGGGGACTGCTGGGTTCATGGCGCCGCATTGTTTCACTTAAGACCGGGGCGGCGTCAACAGACGATTTGCCGCGGGAACGGCTATGTATAATCGCTGCGACTTTTGGTGGGGCCGTCGCCTCGATCCTTTCTGACCCGTTGCCGAGCAATTCCAGACCCCCATGCAGCCGACCGATACCAAGAACCCGGACTACTTTCACAAGGTTGTCGACTGCCAGTGGGCCTGCCCCGCGCAC